>JAEZHQ010000240.1 GCA_023416455.1 Pseudomonadota bacterium
AACCCGGGCACCGCGGCGGCCCCCTTCCGGACCATCCCCCGGGCGGCCGCGGCGGCCCGGCCGGGGACCACGGTGCTGGTGGCCCCGGGCACCTACGAGGGCGGCTTCGCCACCCGGGCCAGCGGCACCGAGGCCGCCCCCGTCCGCTACGTCTCGGCCATGCGCTGGGGCGCCCGCATCGTGCCGCCCGCCGGCTCGCAGACCCGCTTCGCCTGGGACAACCGCGGCGCCAACGTGCGCATCGAGGGGTTCGACGTGGACGGCAGCGCCCACCGCGGCGGCGTGCCCTGGCGCATCGGACTCTACACCGCCGGGGACAATTCCGTGATCGCCGACTCCCGCGTCCGCAACATCGCCCGCAACGGGGTGGATCTGGCCGACCCCAAGGGCGGCGCCGGGGTCTACGGCGACGGCTATTACGGGGCGACCAACATCACGCTGACCGGCAACACCGTGCAGGACATCGGGCCGGCCGACGCCCGCAGCAACCTCATCCACGGCATCTACCTGACCACCACCGGCGCGGTCACCGACAACCGGGTGAGCGAGGTCGTCGGCACCGCCGTCCATCTCTGGCACGACGCCCGCAACGTGCTGGTCGCCGGCAACCAGCTGACCACCAGCAAGTTCGGCATCCTGGTCGGCGGCGGCGACTATGTGACCACCCGCGGGCCGAACGACCACACCGAGGTGCGCGGCAACCTGGTCGAGAACAACCGGGTCTGCGGCGTCGCCGAACAGGGGGACACCGGCCCGCACAACCGCTACATCGCCAACCGGGTGTTCGGGAACGGCCGCGACTGGTGCCTGCAAAGCGGGACCGTGGTGCCGGCGACCGACGCCGCGGCGCCGCCGCCGTGACGGCGCTGCCGCCCCGGCCGCGCTCCCGCATCGATCCAAGCCACTCCGACGGAGTTGAGGGGGAGGACCCATGAATTACGTCGTCAAACCGGCCGAGCTGTCGCAGTCCCGCAAGGACCCGCGCCGCCCGGTCGTTTGCGTGCAGGGGTTGGGCTTCGTCGGTTCGGCGATGGCCATCGCCATCGCCGACGCGCGCGACGGCGATGGCCGGCCGCTCTACTCGGTGGTCGGGGTCGACCTGCCGACCGCGGCCGGCCGCCACCGCGTGGCCTGCATCAACCGCGGCGAGATGCCCTTTCCCGGCGGCGACCCCGACCTGGACGGCGCGCTGGCCCGCGCCCACGCCGCGGGCAACCTGTCCGCCACCGACGATCCCGAGATGTTCCGCCACGCCGACGTCGTGCTTGTGGACATCAACCTGGACATCGACTGGTCGGCGCCCGAGCCGGAGGTCCATTTCGCGCCCCTGCAACGCGCCATGGACGATCTCGGCGCCCGGCTGCGCCCGGGCGCGCTGGTCATCGTCGAGACCACGGTGCCGCCCGGCACCTGCGAGCGCGTCGTCGCCCCCCGCTTCGCCGCCGCGCTGGAGGCCCGCGGCCTGCCCGCCGACTCCATCCTGCTGGCCCATTCCTACGAGCGGGTGATGCCCGGCGCCCAGTATTACAGCTCCATCGTCAACTACTGGCGGGTCTACGCCGGCCTGACCCCGGCGGCGGCCGACGCCTGCGAGCGCTTCCTCGGCACCGTCATCAACGTCCGCGACTTCCCGCTGACCCGCCTCGCCTCGACCACCGCGTCCGAGACGGCCAAGGTGCTGGAGAACGCCTACCGGGCGACCACCATCGCCTTCATGGAGGAATGGGGCCGCTTCGCCGAGGCGGTCGGCATCGACCTGTTCGAGATCGTCGCGGCCATCCGCAAGCGCCCGACCCACGCCAACATGCGCCAGCCCGGCTTCGGGGTCGGCGGCTACTGCCTGACCAAGGACCCGCTGTTCGGCGCGGTGGCGGCGCGCCGCCTGTTCGGCCGGTCCGACCTGTCCTTCCCCTTCTCCGCCCAGGCCGTCCACACCAACGGCGGCATGCCGCTGGTGGCGCTCGACAAGCTCCGCGCCCGGCTGGGCGGTCTCGCCGGGCGGCGCGTGCTCCTGCTCGGCGTCAGCTACCGCGAGGGCGTCGGCGACACGCGCCATTCGCCTTCGCAGGTCTTCGTGGAGGCGGCCGAGCGGGAGGGGGCGGCGGTGACCGCCCACGACCCGCTGCTGTCCCACTGGCCGGAACTGGACCGGCCGGTTCTGGACCGCCTGCCGGACGCCGGCGGCTTCGACGCCGTCGTCTTCGCCCAGCCGGCCCGGCCCTACCGTGCCCTCGACCTCGCGGCTTGGCTGGCCGGGCGGGCGGTCGAGGTCGTCGACGCCAACAACGTCCTGACGGACGCGCAGCGCCGCCAGCTCCGCGAGCTGGGCTGCGGATTCACCAGCATCGGACGGGGATGACCATGCGCAAAGCGCTCGTGACCGGCGGCGCCGGCTTCATCGGCTGCCACCTCGCCCGCCGCCTCGCCGACGACGGCGCCGCGGTGGACATACTGGACAGCCACGTCCGCGGCGTGCGGGACGCCGCGCTGGAGGAGCTGCTGGCCCGCCCCGGCGTGCGGATGCTGGAGGCCGACCTGCGCCGCGGCGCGGTGGCCGGGGATCTCGACACCGACTACGACCTGATCGTCCATCTCGCCGCCATCATCGGGGTGGCGCAGGTGCGCTCCCGCCCCTACGAGGTGCTGTCGGCCAACGTCGCCATGCTGGAGACCGCGCTCGCCCTGGCCCGCCGCCAGGAGCGGCTGGGGCGCTTCGTCTTCGCCTCGACCAGCGAGATCTACGCCGGCACGCTCCAGGCTTTCGGCATGGCGGTGCCGACGCCGGAGGACACGCCGCTGACCGCCGGCGACCTCGCCGAGCCGCGCACCACCTACATGCTCTCCAAGCTCTACGGCGAGGCGCTGTGCCGCTTCTCCGGCGTGCCCTTCACCATCGTGCGCTTCCACAACGTCTACGGCCCGCGCATGGGACGGTCGCACGTCGTGCCCCAGCTCCTGGAGAAGGCGCACCGGCTGGCGGCGGGCGAGCCGCTGGTGGTGGCCAGCGCCGACCACCGCCGCTCCTTCTGCTACGTGGACGACGCGGTGGAGTATCTGCTGCGCATGTCCGCCCTGCCGGCCTGCGCCGACGGCACCTTCAACATCGGGACCCAGGAGCCGGAGGTGCGGATCGGCGACGTCGCCCGGATCATCCTCGACACCGTGGGCCGCGACAACCCGGTGGCGGCGGGACCGGAAACGCCGGGCTCCCCGGCGCGGCGCGCCCCCGACATGGCCAGGGCCATCGCGGCGACCGGCTACCGCTCGCGCGTCGACCTCGCCACCGGGGTGCGGCGGACCTACGACTGGTACCGCGAGCGCGTGTTCGAACGCGCGGAGATCTGCGCGGTGTAGGCGCCGGCGGGGACGGGCGGGGGCGCCGCCCGTCCCCCTGCCCGCCCCCGTCCCCGCGCGGGATCAGCCGCCGGAATGGAGGAGCGACGGATCCGGCAGGTCCGCATCCGCGTGGCCGGCAGCCGGAGCCGCCTCGACGGCGGCCGCCGTCACCACCGGGGTCGCCTCGGCGGCCGGTTCGGCGGCCTGGGCCGCCTGCTGCTGCACGAGGAACAGATGCTCGGGCACCAGGGTTTCCGCCGACAGCGCCTCGGCCGCGGCCTGCGGCTTCAGCCCGTTCTGAAGCCGCCAGTCGGTGCCGTTCCCCGACACCTCGTTGCCGAGGTAGCGGTTGTTGGTGCCGGTGTCGCCGCCCTCGGCGACGCCGAAGGCGCGGTTGTCGTGGATGCTGTTGCCCGACACCGTGACGTGGTCGGCCGGCCCGTCGTGGCGGTAGGTGTCGCCGCCGCCGACCCAGATGCCCATGTTCGACGTGGTCACCGTGTTGTTCACGATGTCCACCTCGTGGGCGTCGTGCCACAGGTGGATGCCGACGCCGGCGTTGCCGTGGACCGTGTTGTCCGCGATGGTGCCGGTGGTGCTGTGGTAGATGCCGTGGATGAGGCTGCTGTCGGCGCCGTCCGGGCCGATGTCGTAGACCTCGTTGCCGCGCACCGTGATGTTGGTGCCGCCGTGATAGCCGTCGCCGTAGATGCCGCCGCCGCCGCTGCTGTCGCCCGCCCGCGACGGGTCGTGGGCGATGCCGTGCACCGTGTTGTGCTCGACCACCGAGTTGGTGCCGGTGGTGTAGAGGCCGAAGCGCCAGGGCGTGCCGTCCTGGACCTGGCTGCCGTCGACCTCGAAGCCGCGGATGACGACGTTGTCGCCCTTGTTGTTCCAGGCCATGTCGCTGGAGGACCGGGCCGGCGGCACGATCCGGGCGCCGCCCGTCTCGTCGGAGACGTAGGTGATCGGGTTGGACGGGGTGCCGCTGGCGGTGGTGGTGAAGCCGCCTTCGTAGGTGCCGGGGGCGACGTGGACGGTGGTGCCGGGCTTGGCCGCCGCCGCCGCCTTCCCGATGGTCTTGAACGGCGAATCCTTGCCGCCGCTGTTGGAATCCGAGCCGCTGGTCGAGACGTAGAGGTCGGCCATCGCTGTATCTTCCCTGACGTTATGCGCGCTTTTTGAAAGGCGTAAAAAGCCGCGTTCGGGCGGGCCTGAGCCGCCCTTGGAACGCGCCCCGGATTGTGTGGGGCGACTGGAGAAACGCGCCCCGGATTGTGCGGGGCGACTGCGGCCGGACGGTCCGGCCACCGGCCCCATGGCGGGGGCCGGCACCGCGCGTCCGGGTCAGCAGGAGAGGCGATTATGGTTAATAAATCGTTATCGCGACTTTCCGGCGCGCTCCGCGACAATAGCGATTGCAAATGGCCTTCCTTTTCAGCATAGAATTCCCCTATGAAGATCCAGCATCTGCGCTATTTCACGGCGGTCGTGGACCATGGCGGCGTCATCCGCGCCTCGGAGCGGCTGCACATGACCCAGCCGTCGGTGTCGGCCGGGCTGAAGGCCCTCGAACAGGATCTCGGCTGCTCGCTGTTCGAGCGCGGCACCGGGCGGCTGCGGCTGACCCAGGCCGGAATCCGCTTCTACCGGCGGGCCGTGGAGATCCTGCGCCAGTGCGACATGGCCAAGGCCGAGGCGCTCGGCACCGGCAACCTGCCGACCATCCGGCTCGGCGTCCTCAGCACGCTGTCCGACCGCATCGTCGCCGAGATGGCCGCCGGGATCGCCCGGCGCGCGGCGGACACCAAGGTGGTGTTCCGCATCGGCGGCGTCGACCGCATGGCGACCTGGATGAAGCAGGGCCGGATCGACGCCGCCCTCACGGTGGACGACGGGGAGCCCCTCGCCGGCCGCTCCAGGCCGCTCCACAGCGAGCCCTTCGTCTGCTTCGCGTCGAAGCGGCACTGGTTCGCCGGGAAATCGTCGATCCGCCTCCAGGATCTGGCCGGCGAAGCCTTCGTCATGCGCTCGCGATGCGAGAAGCACCGCACGGCCCAGGCGGTGTTCCGGGCGGAGCGGATCGCGATGAACGTGGTCGCCGTCGCCGACAGCGACGGCAGCGCCCTGGCCCTGGTGCGCCAGGGCGTCGGGGTCATGCTGGCCCCGCTCTCGCTGCGCGAGGACGGCGTGTGCGCCGTCGGCGTGGAGGATCTGAGCCTGGAGCGCTCGGTCGGCCTGTTCTGGCGCGACGAGGTTCCCGCCGCCTGCATCGACGCGATCGGGGAGGTGGTCCGGGCCACGCTGGCGGACCCCGGCGACGCGCTGGCCGACGGCACCGGGCGCCTGCTCCAGTAGAGCGGCGCCCGGCCGGCCGGTGCCCTCACCCCATCGCGGCCAGGCGCTTGTAGAGGTAGGAGCGGGAGATGCCCAGCTCCTCCGCCGCCCGCTTCTTGTTGCCGCCGTGCCGTTGCAGGGCGTCGCGGATCAGCCCCTCCTCCACGCTCTCCACCGCGGCCCGCATCTCCGTCCCGGCCGCCGCCGGAGCCGGGGCGGGAGGCGGGACGGCCATGCCGGGAAGGGCCGACGGCCGGAAATCCTCGACCCGGATGGTGGCGCCGTCGGAGAAGATGGCGGCGCGCTCCACCTCGTGCAGAAGCTGGCGCACGTTGCCGGGCCAGCGCAGGGACTGAAGATAGCCGTAGACCCTCTCGTCGACCGCCGGCGCCCGGCCGCGGTTGCGGGCGGCCAGCGTGGCCAGGAAGGACTGGACGATGGCCGGAATGTCCTCCAGCCGTTCGCGCAGGGGCGGGATCTTCAAGGTGACCGGGCTGATCCGGTAATAGAGGTCCAGGCGGAACTTTTCGCTCTGGATGAGCTGGCCGAGGTCGCGGTTGGTCGCCGAGACGAGGCGGAAGTCCGAATGGCGGAGCTGGTCGCCGCCGACCCGTTCGAAGGCGCCGTCCTGGAGGACGCGCAGCAGCTTGACCTGGAGGTCGAGCGGCATGTCCCCGATCTCGTCGAGGAAGAGGGTGCTGCGGTTGGCCTGCTCGAACTTGCCCTTGCGGCCCTTCCGCTCGGCCCCGGTGAAGGCCCCGGGCTCGTAGCCGAACAGCTCGCTCTCCGCCAGGCTGGCGGGCAGCGCCGCGGAGTTGACCATCACCATGGGGCGGGCGTGACGGGGGCTCAGCGTGTGGATGGCGTGCGCCACCAGCTCCTTGCCCGTGCCGCTCTCGCCGATCACCAGGACCGGGACGTCGAGCGGCGCCACCTTGGTGATGTCCGCCTTCAGCTGGCGGATGGCGTCGCTGGTCCCGACGATCTGGTCGAGCCCGGTGGCGCGGTTGAGCAGCCCGGTCAGCTCGCGCTTGTACTGGGCGACCTCGTCGCGCAGCCGGGAAATCTCCTGGCTCAGCTCCTGGAGCTGCTCCGGTGCCTTGAACATCACCTGCCCGATGGCGCCGACCACCCGCCCGCCGTCGAGGATGGGGGTCCGGCTGACCACCCGGGTCACCCCGCGCATCCGCTGGGCCTTGCCGATCTCCGCCTTGCCCGACTGCACGACATGGTGCAGGCGGGTGTTCTCGATGATCTCGGTGACCGGCTTGCCGATGGCCTCGCCCGTGTCGAGGCGGAAGAAGCCTTCGTGCACCGGGCTGATGAAGCGGACCTGGGCCCGGTCGTCGACCACCGTCATGCCCTCGTAGGGGTTGGACACGAAGTGGTTCAGGATGGCGTAGGCGAAATCGACGCTGCCCACGAAGTCGAGCAGCGTGTCCATGCGGTTCGCCTCATGGACCAGGAACAGCGTCGCACCGGCGCCGCGCCAGCCCAGCACGACGCAGTGCCGGCCCTCCACCTCGATCCCGAAGAGGCGGCGGTCGGCCAGCCGGGTCCGGAACGCCTCCAGCCGGACCCGCAGATCCGGCCGCGCGCCCAGTCCGCTTTGAAACGTCACATTGCCGGCGTCATCCAGAACCAGCAGCCCGGACAGCGTCCGCTCCTCGCTTGCAGCCACCGCGGCCTCCTCCCCGGCATCGGGCGCCGGTCGCGGCGCGCGCCGGCATCCTACCCAAGCCCATGTCCTCCAAAAATACATTTCCCCCGCCCCCCAGCGTCCTCAGCGTGGACACTGCCATGCGCCGAGGACAGGGCAGGATCGGCCCCATGGGTAAAAGTTCCTTCATCTCCAGCCACTTGGCCGATGTCGCCAGCCCTGGCACGGGGCTTGCGATTGTGGACGGACCAACCAAGCGGAGATGGCGGGACAGCATGCTTCCGATGGACGATCTTCCCGACGCGCCGAGCGGAACGCCGTTCGGGATGCTCAGCGGCATCCGCGTCCTGGACCTGACCAACTCGATCGCCGGCCCCTATGCCTCGCAGCTCCTGGGCGATTTCGGCGCCGACGTGGTGAAGGTCGAGCGGCCGGGGAGCGGCGACGACGCCCGCGCCTGGGGGCCTCCCTTCCTCGACGGCGAATCCCTCTGGTTCATCAGCGTCAACCGGAACAAGCGCAGCGTCACGCTCGACTACACCCGGCCGGAGGGGCGGGCGATCCTGCTCGATCTGGTCCGGCGGGCCGACGTGGTGCTGGTCAACATGATCCCGCGCACCCAGGAGAAGCTGGGCCTCACCCACGAGGCGCTGGCGGCGGTGAAGCCGGACCTCGTCTTCGCCGCCATCACCGGCTTCGGGCTGACCGGCGAGCGCACCGACCTGCCCTGCTACGACCTCATCGCCGAGGGCTACAGTGGCGTCATGGACCTCACCGGCGAGCCGGACGCCCCGCCGCAGAAGGTGGGCAGCCCCGCCGCCGACCTGCTGGCCGGCCAGGACGCCGCGCTCGCGGTCTGCGCCGCCCTGTTCGAGCGGGCGCGGACCGGGCGGGGGTGCAGGATCGACATCTCCCTGGTGGAGAGCATGACGCGCTTCATGGCGCCCCGCCTCGTCCCCTTCCTCGCCTCGGGCGAGCTGCCGCGGCGGTCGGGCGGGCGCGACAGCGTCATCGCGGTCTACCAGACCTTCGAGACCGCCGACGGGCCGATCACGCTGGGGCTCGGCAACGACGGGATCTGGCGGCGCTTCTGCGCGGCCATCGAGCGGCCGGGCTGGGCCGAGGACCCGCGCTTCGCCGGCAACGCCAAGCGCCGGGAGGCCCGCCCGGCCCTGGTCGCCGCCATCCAGGAGGTGCTGCTCGGCCGCACGCGCGCCCATTGGCTGGCGGCCTTCGCCAAGGCCCGCGTCCCCGCCGGACCGATCAACCGCCTGGACGAGGTGGCCGCCGATCCCGAGCTGCGGGCCCGCGGCATGGTCTATGCGATGCGCGACGGCGGCCGGGTCCGGCCCCAGGTCAACCTGGGCATCCAGGTCGACGGCGCCGTCCCGTCGCCGCGCCTGCCGCCGCCGCGGCTGGGCGAGCACACCGCGGCCATCCTCCAGGAGCTGGCCGGCCTTGCCGAGAAGGAACTCGCGGCGCTGCGCGGCGCCGGTATCATCTAACCCTTTCGCGCCCAAACAGTCCAACCCCCAGCAAGAGGAAACGCTGACGATGGCCTACGAAACGATCCTCTATGCCGAAGACGGCCCGGTCGGCACCCTGACCCTGAACCGGCCGGACGACGGCAACATGTTCAACGCCCGGATGTGCCACGAGATCCGCGACTGCATCAACGAGGTGCGGCGCGAGACGCGCACCCGGGTGCTGGTCATCACCGGGGCCGGCGACCGCTTCTTCTGCACCGGCGGCCGCAAGGACGGGATGGAGGACACCCAGCTCTACGCCGGCGTCCTGCCGACTCTGGAGATGTACGAGAGCATCGAGAAGCTCCAGAAGCCGGTCATCGCCTCGGTCAACGGCTTCGCGGTCGGGGGCGGCAACGTCCTCCAGATGGTCTGCGACCTCACCATCGCCGCCGACACCGCCGTCTTCCGCCAGGTCGGCCCGATGGTCGGCAGCTTCGACGCCGGCTACGGCACCTGGTACCTGGAGGATCTGGTCGGCAAGAAGCGGGCCAAGGAAATCTGGTTCCGCAACCCGAAGATCACCGCCGCCGACGCCCTCGCCATGGGGCTCATCAACGCCGTCGTCCCGGCCGCCGGGCTGAAGGACGCGACGCGCGCCATGGCGCTGGAGATCGCCGAGCGCGGCCCCTTCGCGCTGGCCTCGCTGAAGGCCGCCTTCAACGCCCGCCACGGCGGCGTCGGCGGCCTGTCCCGCATGGCCCACGACCTGCTGCTGCGCGGCTACCTGGAGACCGAGGAGGCGCACGAGCTGGCCAGCGCCTTCGCCGAACGCCGCAAGCCCTCGCCGGACAAATTCGGCCACTGACGCGGGGAGACCGTCCGTGAACACGGTGCTCACCCTCCACGACCCGGCGCAGGCCGCCCGCTACAAGGCGTCCGGCGTCTGGCGCGACGAGACCCTCTACGGGCTGCTCGCCCGGCACGCCGCCCAGCAGCCGGACCGCTTCGCCCTGCGCGACGGCTACCGGCGGCTGACCTGGCGGCAGCTCCTGGCCTGGGTGGACAGCGTCGCCGACGATCTCGACGAGGGCGGCGTCCGCCGCGGCCAGCGCGTCTGCGTCTGGCTGCCCAACCGGGTGGAGGCGGTTGTCGTCTTCCTCGCCTGCTCGCGCAACGGCTACATCTGCAACCCGTCGCTCCATCAGAGCTACACGGTTGCCGAGATCGCCGGGCTGCTGGAGCGGGTGCAGTGCGCGGCGCTGTTCGCGCAGACCGGCTACGGCGCCGACGCCGACCGCGCGGACGTGTTCACCCTCGCCCGCAACCTGCCCAGCATGCGGCGGGTCTACCGGCTGGAGCCCTATGGCGGGCGCTGGTGCGGGGCCGACCACCCCTTCCCCGCCACCGAGCCGCGCCGCCCGGTCCAGGCCGAGCCGGTGGCCAACGCCGACAAGGTGGTCTATCTGGCCTTCACCTCCGGCACCACCGGCGCGCCCAAGGGCGTCATGCATTCCGACAACACCCTGCTGGCCAATGGCCGGGCGATGGTGGAGGACTGGCGCCACGGGCCGGACACCACGCTGCTCAGCCTCAGCCCGATGAGCCACCACATCGGCACGGTGGCGCTGGAGCAGATGCTGGTCGCCGGCTGCGAGCTGATCGTCAACGACCCGCCGCCGGGGCGGGCCGCGCTCGACTGGATCCTGGAGACCGGCGCCACCTACATCATGGGCGTCCCCACCCACGCCGTGGACGTGCTGGCCGAGATGCGCCGCCGCGGCCTGACCCGCCTGGGGGCGGTGCGGATCTTCTACATGGCCGGCGCCCCCATCCCGCAGGAGACGGCCCGCAGCTTCCTCGCCATCGGGATCACCCCGCAGAACATCTACGGCATGACCGAGAACGGCTCGCACCAGTACACGCGGCCGGACGACGGCGTCGACACCATCGTGGCCACCTGCGGCCGGCCCTGCCGCGGCTACGAGGTGCGGATCTGGAAGCAGGACGCCCCCGACGTCGAGGCGGCCCCCGGCGAGATCGGGGAGATTGGCGGGCGCGGCGGCGTGCTGATGCTGGGCTACTTCGCCAACCAGGGCGCCACCGAATCCTCGTTCAACCAGCACGGCTGGTTCATGAGCGGCGACCTCGGCCGCATCGACGCCGACGGCAACCTGGAGATCGTCGGGCGCAAGAAGGACCTGATCATCCGCGGCGGCCACAACATCCACCCCGCCCGCATCGAGGATCTGGCGCTGAAGCACCCCGCGGTGCACCTCGCCGCCGCCATCCCGGTGCCCGACGAGCGGCTCGGCGAGAAGGTCTGCCTGGTCCTGTCCGTCACCGGGCCGGCGCCGTCGGCGGGCGACCTCCTGGGCCATCTCCACCGGGCCGGACTGTCGAAGTACGACATGCCCGAATACCTCGCGGTCGTCACGGAGTTCCCCCTGACGCCCAGCGGCAAGGTCCTCAAGCGCAGCCTCATCGACTGGGTCAGGACGGGCCGGATCGCGCCCGAGCCGGTGCGGTGGACCGCGCGCACGCTTACCAAGGAGACCCCGTGATGCCTGTCCTTCTCTCGCGGCACGAAGAGGTGGCCGTCCTCACCCTCGACCGCCCCGAAGCTCTCAACGCGCTGAGCGCCGCCATCCTGGAGGAGATCGACCGCAACCTCGACGCGGTGGCGCGGACCGACGCCCGCGCGCTGCTGGTGACCGGCGCCGGGTCGAAGGCATTCTGCGCCGGAGCCGACATCAAGGAGCTGACCGGCCGCACGCTGGGCGAGCAGAAGCGCGGCGCCGAGTTCGGCCAGGCGGTGTTCGGCCGGCTGGCCGATCTGCCGATGCCCTCGGTGGCGGTGATCAACGGCTACGCCTTCGGCGGCGGGCTGGAGATGGCGCTCGCCTGCACCTTCCGCCTCGCCGGGCGGAACGCCAGGCTCGGCCTGCCCGAGATCAAGCTGGGGCTGATCCCCGGCTACGGCGGCACCCAGCGCCTGCCGCGGCTGATCGGCGAGGGCCGCGCCCTGGAGATGATCCTCACCGGGCGCACCGTCGGCGCCGAGGAGGCCGAGCGCATCGGGCTGGTCAACCGGCTGATCGACGAGCCGTTCCTGGACGCCGCCGTCGCCTTCGCCCGCGAATTCACCGGCTACGGCCTGCCGGCGCTGTCCTTCGCCCGGGCGGCGGTGCAGCGGGCCGGCGACGTGCCGGTGCACGAGGGGCTGAAGATCGAGGCCGACCTCTCCACCCTCGCCTACCAGACCGCCGACGCAGCCGAGGGCATGGCAGCCTTCATCGAGAAGCGGAAACCCAACGTTCAGGATCGTTGAGATGAGCAAGGGCAAGATCAAGGACGGCATCGTCGCCGTCACCGGGGCCAGCCGCGGCATCGGCGCGGACATCGCGCTGGAACTCGCCCGCCGCGGCTTCACCGTCGCCTGCCTCAGCCGCCAGGGCGGGTTGCCCGCCCTGGCGGACGGCGAGGCCGCGCTGGCGGAGCGCCTGTGCCCCTTCCGCTGCGACGTCACGGACGAGGCGAGCCTGCGCGACACCCTTGGGGCGATCGCCCGCAGCGGCGGGCTGACGGCCCTGGTCAACAACGCCGGCATCCACCTGGACGGGCCGAGCGACCGCTTCACGACGGCCGATTTCGAGACGGTGATGGCGACCAACACCACCGCCGTCTTCGTGGCCGCCCGGGAAGCCTATCCCCATCTGGCCGAGACCGGCGGCATGATCCTCAACATCGGTTCCTTCTTCGACCGCATGGGGGTCAAGCGCAACACCGCCTACTGCGCGTCCAAGGCGGCGGTGGCGGCGATCACGCGCTGCCTGGCGGTGGAGTGGGCGCACCGCGGCATCCGGGTCCTCACCCTGGCGCCCGGCTACATCCTCACCGACCTCAACCGCGACATGCTGTCGGACGGCCCGCTCGCCGCCTTCCTCGGGAAGCGGATCCCGACCGGCGGCCCGAGCGGCCCCGAGGCCGTCTCCAGCCTCGCCGCCGCCCTCCTGGAAGAGAGCATCCCGTTCCTGACCGGGGAGACGATCTACATCGACGGCGGCCAGGGCGTCGCCCACTGAACCGGCGCACAGGCCCGAGAACGGGGAGGATCACACCATGAAGGTCTTCGAAAAGCTGGACGCCTCCCTCGCCCTGGGCGAGGAGGAGGCGATGCTCCTGGACAGCGTCAGGGCGCTGGCCCGCGACCGGATCGCGCCGGCGGCCGAACACGCCGACGCCACGGCCGAATTCCCCTGGGACAACATCGGCGCGCTGAACGAACTCGGCCTCAACGCCATGTTCGTGCCGGAAGCCTACGGCGGCGCCCAGCTCTCCTACCTTGCCTATCTCGCCTGCGTGCGCGAGATCAGCAAGGCCTGCGCGTCCACCGGAATCATCTGGGCGACCAATTTCCACGGCATGAAGCCGCTGATCGACTTCGGCACCGAGGAGCAGAAGCGGCGGCTGCTGCCGCGGCTGGCCGCGGGCGCGCTCGGCGCGCTGTGCATCACCGAGGAATCCGCGGGTTCCGACGCCACCGGCATGAAGACCCGCTTCCGCCCGGACGGCGACGACATCGTCGTCAACGGCGGCAAGATCTTCATCACCAACGGCGACGTCGCCGACCTCTGCCTCGTCTTCGGCAAATGGGCCGGGATCGATGACCCGAAGAAGGCGATCTCGGTCCTGGTCCTGGAGAAGGGAACGCCGGGTCTGGCCGTCCTGCGCAAGGAGGACAAGATGGGCCACCGGGCGTCCAGCACGGTCGCCCTGTCCTTCGAGGACTGCCGGGTTCCGCGCGCCAACCTGCTGGGCCAGCCGGGCGAGGGCTTGCGCATCCTGCTCGCCTCGCTCAACAAGTCGCGGCCCAGCGTGGCTGCCCACGCCCTGGGCATCGCGCGGGCGGCCTTCGAGGACGCCGTCGCCTACATCAACGACCGCCGCCAGTCGGGCCGGCGGATCATCGAGTTCCAGGGCATCCAGTTCACCCTGGCCGACCTCGCCACCGATCTGGCCATGTGCGAATCCTGGCTGTGGCAGCTCGCCCGGCGCATCGACGCCGGCGAGACGGATTTCGGCGTCGAGGCGTCGATGCTGAAGATGCGGGCCTCCGACCTGGCCATGCGCATCACCACCGAAGCGGTGCAGCTCTACGGCGGCTACGGCTACTGCAAGGACAACCGCGTGGAGCGGCTGATGCGCGACGCCAAGATCACGCAGATCTGGGAGGGCACCAACCAGATCCACCGGCAGCTGATCGGCCGCAGCTTCATCAACAAGCAGGACTGACCCATGACCAGGATCAAGACCGTCGGCGTGGCCGGCAGCGGCACGATGGGTGCCGGCATCGCCATCGTCGCCGCCCGCGCCGGCTTCCGCACCATCGTCTACGACACCCGCCAGGAGACGCTGGACCGCGCCCGCCGCCAGACCGAGGGCTTCTTCGCCAAGTCGGTGGCGCGCGGCAAGCTGACCGCCGAGGCGGTGGAGCGCATCCTCGGCGACCTGACCGGCACCACCCGGATCGAGGATCTGGCCGAATGCGATCTGGTGATCGAGGCGGTGTTCGAGGATCTGGCGGTCAAGCATGACCTGTTCTCGACCCTGGACCGCATCTGCCCCGAACCGACGATCTTCGCGTCCAACACCTCCACCCTGTCGATCACGGAGATCGCCGGCGGCTCGGGCCGGCCGGACCGCGTCGTCGGCATGCATTTCTGCCTGCCGGCCCAGCTGATGAAGCTGGTCGAGATGTCGCCCGGCCTGACCACCGCCCCCGAGGTGTTCGACGAGGCGTGGCGCTTCTGCGAGGCGATGGGGCAGCGCCCCGTCAAGACCAAGGACAACCCCGGCTTCATCCTCAACTACTTCCTCATCCCCTTCAACAACGACGCCATCCGCATGGTCGAGGCCGGGGTGGCCGAGCCGGCGGAGATCGACCGCGCCATCAAGGCCGGCCTCGGCTACGCCATGGGGCCGCTGGAGCTTCTGGATCTGGTCGGGCTCGACACCCAGCTGCTGCTCTGCGAGGCGCTGTACGGGGTCACCAACGACCCGCGCGCCGCCTGCCCGCCCCTGGTCAAGCGGATGATCGCCGCCAACCATCTCGGCCGCAAGACCGGCCGGGGTTTCTACACATACGAAAAAGACGCAATGTTCGGAGGCTGAACCGATGCGCCACACGCTGATCGACACGGGCGGCAGCCGCTCCTTCCCCACCTCCCACCCCCTTCTCGAGGGCGCATGCGCGGACGGCGAGGTGGTCGTCATCATCGGCCGCGGCGCCGGCGAGGCGCTGGCCGGGCTTGCCGACCGCGCCAGCCGCAAGGCGGTGCTGATCGAGCTGGGCACCGAATGCCTGGGCGTCCACACCGGCGAGAGCCGCGGCACCGAGGGCTCCAACCTGCTGGGCTTCTCCCGCTTCCGCCTGGGCGATTCCGCCCCCTCGGATCTGGTGGAGCTGGTCCGCCAGCCGGCCACGCCGGAGAGCGCGGTGGCGGCGGCGCGCACCGTCCTGGAGACGGCCGGGCTCAAGACCGCGGTCTGCGGCGACTTCGCTGGCCGCATCATCGACCGGCTGGTCCGTCCCTACTACAACGCGGCGCTGCGCCGCCTGGACGAGGGGCTGGCCACCGCCGACGACCTGGACCTCACGCTGAAGCTCGGCCTCGGCTATCCCGAGGGGCCGATCGCGCTCCTGGAACGGACCGGGCTGGAGCACCACCACGACGTCAGCAAGGCGCTGTTCGAGGTCTACGGCACGCCGGACTACGCCCCGGCGCGCCGCGCCGCCGTCGCCAAGCAGCGCGCCGCGCGGAAGGGAGCCTGAGAATGCGGCCGCTGGAGGGAGTCCGCGTCGTCGACTTCAGCACCCTGCTGCCCGGCCCGCTCGCCACGCTGATGCTGGTCGAGGCCGGCGCCGAGGTGATCAAGATCGAACGGCCCGGCCGGGGCGACGAGATGCGCAGCTACGAGCCCGCCTTCGGCGGCGACGCCGTCAATTTCGGCCTGCTCAACCGGGGCAAGCGCAGCGTCGCCATCGACCTCAAGGCCCCGGGCGCGGTGGAGCGGCTGATGCCGCTGCTGCGCGAGGCCGACGTGCTGGTCGAGCAGTACCGCCCCGGCGTCATGGACCGGCTGGGCCTCGGCTACGAGGCTCTGTCGGCGGTCAACCCGGGCCTCGTCTACTGCTCGATCACCGGCTACGGCCAGACCGGGCCGAAGGCCGACAGCGCCGGCCACGATCTCAATTACGTGGCGGAGTCCGGCATGCTGTCGCTGGCCGCCGGCGCCGACGGCGCGCCGGTGCTGCCGGCCGCCCTGGTCGCCGACATCGGCGGCGGCACCTACCCGGCGGTGGTCAACATCCTGCTGGCCCTGCTGGAGCGCAAGCGGACCGGCAAGGGCTGCCGCCTCGACGTGGCCATGGCCGACAACCTCTTCACCTTCCTCTACTGGGCCATGGGGAACGGCCTGGCCGCCGGCCGCTGGCCGCGGCCGGGAGGGGAGCTGGTCACCGGCGGCTCGCCCCGCTACCGCATCCACCGCACGGCGGACGGCCGCTTCCTCGCCGCCGCACCGCTGGAGGACAAGTTCTGGGCGGCCTTCTGCGCCGCCATCGGCCTGCCCGAGCCGCTGCGGGACGACTCCTGGAACCCGCAGGCGACCGACCGCGCCGTCGCCGCGATCATCGGCAGCCGCGACGCCGACCACTGGCGCGCCGTCTTCGCCGGCAAGGACGTCTGCTGCTCCATCGTGAACAGCCTGGAGGAGGCGCTGGCCGATCCCCACGTCCAGGCCCGCGGCCTGCTCGACCGCCGGCTGGCGGCGCCGGACGGGCGCAGCATCCCCGCCCTGCCGACCCCGATCGTTCCCGCCCTGCGCGGCGACGACGCCGAGGCCGGCTACCCGGCGCTGGGCGAGGCCAACCACCTGCTCGACCGGCCGGCACCGGCCGGGGGGACGGCGGCATGAGGGCGATCGTCGTCCGCCGCCACGGCGCACCCGAGGATCTGGTCATCGAGGAGCGGCCGGCGCCGCTCCCGGGGCCGGCCGAGGTGCTGGTCGCGATCCGGGCCATCGGGGTCAACTTCCCCGACCTGCTGGTCATCGGCGGCACCTACCAGGTCCGCCCCCCGCTGCCCTTCAGCCCCGGCAAGGACGCCGCCGGGGTGGTCCTGGCGGTCGGCGCCGGGGTGACGGCCTGCCAGCCGGGCGACCGGGTGGTCTGCCAGATGGAGCATGGCGCCTACGCCGAGCAGGCCGTGGTGCCCGAGCGGCACTGCTTCGTCCTGCCCGACGGCCTGTCCTTCGAGGCGGCGGCGGCCATGGGGCTGGCCTACCAGACCGCCCATTTCGCGCTGGTCGAACGCGGCCAGTACCGGCCGGGCGAAACGGTCCTGGTCAACGGCGCCGCCGGCGGCGTCGGGTTGGCCGCGGTGCAGATCGCCAAGGGGCTGGGCGCCACCGTGATCGCCGGCGTGCAGGGCGAAGCCCAGGCGGTTGTGGCGCTGGCGAACGGCGCCGACCACACCGTCGACCTGCGGATGCCCGACCTGCGCAACGCGCTGCGCGAGCGCATCCGCAGCCTGACCGCGGGCCACGGGGTCGACGTCGCGCTCGACCCGGTCGGCGGCGACGCCTTCCAGGCCGCCCTGCGCGCGCTCGCCTGGCGCGGCCGGCTGGTGGTGATCGGCTTCGCCGGCGGCACCATCCCGGAGATCAAGGCCAACTACCTGCTGGTCAAGAACATCCAGGTCAGCGGGCTGCAATGGAGCGACTACCGCGACCGGGAGCCGGGATGGGTCAGGCACGTCCAGCGGGAGCTGTTCGACCTGTATCTGGCCGGTGCGGTGCGCCCGCAGATCATGGAGACCGTCCCCTTCGAGGACTACACCCGGGCCCTCGGCCTGGTCCGGGACGGGAAGGTGACGGGCAAGGTCGTGCTGACCGTCTGATGCGGCCGGCCGCCGTCCGCCCGGGCGGCGGCAAGCACCACGGCGGAGACAGACAGCGGAGACAAGAGTGAAGAACCAGATCAGTGGCGCTCTGCCACAGGACGTGACCGTGGCCGTCGTCGGTGCGGGCACCATGGGCGCGGGCATCGCCCAGGTCGCCGCCGCCGCCGGCCATGCGGTGGTGCTGTTCGACCGGGCGCCGGGGGCCGCGGAGCGCGGCGTGGCGGCCATCGCGGACGGCCTGCAAGGGGCCGTCGCCAAGGGGCGGATGGATGCGGAGCAGCGCGCCGCCATCCTCGGGCGGATTACCACCGCCGCCGAGCCGGCCGGGCTGGCCGGGGCCGGGCTGGTGATCGAGGCGGTGGTCGAGGACCTCGCCGTCAAGCGCGGCCTGTTCGCCGCGCTGGAGGGCATCGTCGGCGACGACGCCCTGCTCGCCACCAAC
>JAEZHQ010000242.1 GCA_023416455.1 Pseudomonadota bacterium
GTTGGTGGCGAGCAGGGCGTCGTCGCCGACGATGCCCTCCAGCGCGGCGAACAGGCCGCGCTTGACGGCGAGGTCCTCGACCACCGCCTCGATCACCAGCCCGGCCCCGGCCAGCCCGGCCGGCTCGACGGCGGTGGCGATCCGCCCGAGGATGGCGGCGCGTTGCTCCGCATCCATCCGCCCCTTGGCGACGGCCCCTTGCAGGCCGTCCGCGATGGCCGCCACGCCGCGCTCAGCTGCCCCCGGCGCCCGGTCGAACAGCACCACCGCATGGCCCGCGGCGGCGGCGACCTGGGCGATGCCCGCGCCCATGGTGCCCGCCCCGACGACGGCGACCATCGTCTCCTTCGGCAGGGCGCCAGCCGCCCCGCCGCTCTGCGTTCCGTCCAAGTCCGTCTCCATGTCCGGGGAAGGGGGTGATGCGGACGGCGGTGCCATCAGGCGCCATCGGCCGCGGCGGCGCGGAAGGCTTCGACCCGGCGCAGGCCGGCCAGGGCCACCGCCGCCGGCGCCAGCTCGTCGAAGATGGGGATGCCGGCGGCCACGGCGCGCGCGCGGTAGGCGCGCTTGCGCTCCTCCACGTCGGGCTCGCCGTCGGAGCGCAGCACCAGGACGAGGTGCGGCGCGAAGCCGCCGGCCTTGGCGCGGAGCGCGGCCTCGACCAGGTTGCCCAGCATGTCGACGTGCTTGAAGCTCAGCACCACCGTCATGTTGATGTGCACGACCAGCGCGTCGAGCGCGCCGCCGCTGTTGCCGAGCACGTCGAGGATGCGGGGGAACAGCCGGCCCTCGTCCTTCTGGAGCGCGCCGGCCGGCGTGTCGATGGGGTTGCGCACGCTGGAGCCGGCGGGCAGTTCCAGCGCGGCCAGCGCCGCCGCCGTGGCGTCGGGCAGGCGCGGCACGTCGAAGCCGGCGCGGCTGAAGGCGTCGCTGCCCAGCACGCTGGTGCCTCCGCCGTTGCCGAACAGGACGACCCGCCGGGTCGGCGCCGCCGCCGGGGTCAGGCATTGGAAGACCAGCAGGCTGTCGAGGAAGGCGTCGAGCGTGTCGACCAGCACCGCCCCCGTCTGCCGCGCCAGCGCGGTCCAGGCGTGATCGCTGCCCACCAGCGACCCGGTGTGGGAGGCGGCGGCGGCGCGGCCCTGCTCGGTGCGCCCGCCCTTCAGGATGACCACCGGCTTGCGGCTGTTGGCCCGCAGCGTCTCGAACAGGCGGCGGCCGTCCTTCACGCCCTCCACATAGAGGCCGATGACGTCGGTGTCGTCGCTCTCCGCGAAATACTGGACGATCTCCGCGGCGCTCACGTCGGCGCAGTTGCCCACCGTGACGAGGCCGCTGAAGCGCAGCCCGCGGCTGCGCCCCCGGCGCAGGATGTCGATGCCGAGCCCGCCGCTCTGGCAGACGACGCCGATGCGGCCGGGCTCGGGGCCGGTCCGTTCGGTGAAGGTGACCCGGGCGCCCGGCGAGTGGACGCCCAGGCAGTTGGGGCCGACGACGCGGATCCCGGCCTCGCGCGCCGCGGCGACCAGGGCCTCCTCCATGGCCTGGCCGCCGTCCACCTCGCCGAAGCCGCTCGACATCACCTGGGCGACGCGCAGCTTGCCGCGGGCGCCGGCCAGGACACCCGGAACGGCGGCGGCGGCGACGGCGACGTAGGCGTAGTCCACGGGCTCGTCGAGATCGGCGAGGGAGCGGACGGCGGGCAGATCCTCGATGCGCTCCGCCGAGGGATGGACCGGCAGGATCCGCCCCTCGTAGCCGTAGGCTTTGAGATGGCGGATGAAGCGGTTGCCGCCCGACACGGTGGAGGCCGAGGCGCCGATGACGGCGATCGAGCGGGGGTGGAACAGCGGGCGGAAGGTCTCCAGAGCGGAGCTGGTCGGGGCGGTGGTCATCACGCTTTCCCTGAATCGTCGGCCGGCCGCAGGATGAAGCGGGCATCCGCGGCGAACGCCCCCTGCGGCGTGGCGATGAGCGGATTGATGTCGAGTTCGGACAGCGCGCCGGCGTGGTGCATCAGCAGCCCGTCCGGGCCGCCGATCCGCATCAGCGCGTCCACCACCGCCGCCATGTCCACCGGCGGCCGGCCGCGCGCGCCGCGCAGGAGGGGGGCGCCCTGAAGCTCCTCCAGCATCTCCGCGGCGTCGCGCCGGGTGATCGGGCAGATTCGGAAGGCGACGTCCTTCATCACCTCGATGAAGATCCCGCCGAGCCCGGCCATCACCATCGGGCCGAACTGCGGGTCGTTCAGCCCGCCGACGACGAGTTCCACCCCCGGCGGCACCATCTCCTCCAGCAGCCAGGCGTCGGCCGCCAGCCCCCGGTCGGCGAGGGCCGCGGCCATGGCCTCCTGCGCGGCCACCGCCTCGTCGGCGTCGCGCAGCCCCAGCCGGACGCCGCCGACGTCGCTTTTGTGCAGGATGGTGGCGGAGACGATCTTGAGGGCGAAGGGCGGCGTCAGCGCCGCCGCCGCCTCCCGAAGTTCGGCCGCGTCGCTGACGGTCCGGTTGCGCGGTACGGCGATCCCGTAGGACGCCAGGATGTCCTTGCCGGCCGCCTCGTCGAGGGAGCCGGCGCCGGCCGCGAGGGCGCGGCCGATCCGTTGATGCACTGTCATGCCCCTGTTCCGGTGCTCGGGTGACGAAGATCGCGGATCACAGCATGTGCTGCATGGGATGGCCGGCCCACATCGTCTCGCGGACGTAGCGGGTGTGGACCTGCCCGGCCAGGAAGGCGTCGTCGGACAGCAGCCGCTGGTGGAAGGCGACGG
Source organism: Pseudomonadota bacterium (assembly GCA_023416455.1). Classification (GTDB taxonomy): domain Bacteria; phylum Pseudomonadota; class Alphaproteobacteria; order Azospirillales; family Azospirillaceae; genus Azospirillum. Next base: position 2,771 of record JAEZHQ010000242.1, read on the forward strand.
TGGTCGGCACCCCCTCCACCCGGGTTTCCGCCAGCGCCCGTTGCATGCGCTGGATGGCTTCCTCGCGGGTGCGGCCCCAGGTGACGATCTTGGCCAGCAGGCTGTCGTAGTAGGGCGGCAGGGCGTAGCCGGGATAGGCGTGGCTGTCGACGCGCACACCCGGTCCGGAGGGCAGGTGGAGATCCTTCAGCACGCCCGGCTTCGGCAGGAATCCCTTGTTCGGATCCTCGGCGTTGATCCGGCATTCGATGGCGTGGCCGGTGACGCGGACATCGTCCTGATCGACCGGCAGGACACCGGTGTCGGCGACGATGATCTGGAGCTTGACGAGGTCGAGGCCGGTCACCGCCTCCGTCACCGGATGCTCGACCTGGATGCGGGTGTTCATCTCGATGAAGTAGAAGGTCTCGCTGTCGAGATCGACGATGAACTCCAGCGTGCCGGCGCTGCGGTAGCGCACATGGCGGGCAAGCGCGCAGGCCGCCTCGGTGATGCGCTGGCGCAGCGCGGCGGAGATGCCGGGGGAGGGGCTCTCCTCCAGAAGCTTCTGGTGGCGGCGCTGGACGCTGCATTCGCGCTCGCCCATGTGGACCACGCGCTCGCCGTCGCCCATCACCTGCACCTCGACGTGGCGGACGCGCGGCAGGTACTTCTCGATGTAGACGGCGCCGTTGCCGAAGGAGGCGGCGGCCTCCGCCGAGGCCCGCTCCAGCGTGTCGCGCAGCGCCGCCTCGTCGGAGACGACCCGCATGCCGCGGCCGCCGCCGCCGGCCGCCGCCTTGATCAGGACCGGATAGCCCACCTCGGCGGCGATGACGGCCGCCTCGGCGGCGTCGGACACCGGGTCCGGCGAGCCCGGCGACACCGGCACGCCCGCCTCGATGGCGATGCGCCGCGCCGCCGCCTTGTCGCCCATGGCGTCGATCACCGCCGGGTCCGGCCCGATGAAGGTCAGCCCGCGTTCGGCGCAGCTCCGCGCGAAGCCGGCGTTCTCCGACAGGAAGCCGTAGCCGGGATGGATGGCGTCGCAGCCGGTCTGGACGGCGGCGTCGATCAGCGCCCGCACGTCGAGATAGCTTTCCGTCGCCGCCGGCCCGCCGATGCACACCGCGGCATCGGCCAGCCGGACGGGAAGCGAGTCCTGATCGGCCGAGGAATGGGCCTGGACCGCTTCGATGCCGAGGTCGCGGCAGGCGCGGATGATGCGCAGCGCGATCTCGCCCCGGTTCGCCACCAGGATTCGACGAATGGTCATGCGTTTCCCCTTCTGGTTCGGTTGCCCGGGGCCGGCGGGCGGAGCGGGCGTGCCGAAAGGCCGCCGGGCCGGTCCCCGAGTTACATCTATATCATATATATGTTTATGCGGACACTCGACGGCCCGCGCGCGGCGGCGGCCGTCAGTTCTCTTCGGAGGTCAGGGCGTTGTGGTACTCGTAGCGGTCGGTGAGCAGGAGCGAGCGGCGGTATTCCACCGGCCGGTCCTCGAAGGTCAGGGCGACGCGGTCGGCCCGCAGCAGCGGCGTGCTCAGCGCGACCCCCAGCAGCTTGGCCGAGACGGGATCGGCGGGAACCGCGCCCAGCCGGTCGAACGCCTTGATCACGCTGACGTTGAAGCGGCTCTGGTAGAGGCCGTAGACGGTGGTGTCGCGGGCGACGAAGTCGGCCTCGGTCAGCCCCGGGAACATCGCCTGCGGGATCCGGATGTCGTCGATGATCACCGGCTCGCCGCCCAGCAGCAGGAGGTTGCGGATGTGGATGATCCCGGCCCCCGGCGCCAGGGCCAGCTGGGCCGCCGTCTCCGTGTCCGCCGGGCCTTTCCGGAAGCTGAGCGTCTGGACGATGGGGACCTCGCGGGTCCCGTCCTTGCGGACGATGTGCCAGAAGTAGTTCAGCATCCGCTCCGGGCTGAGGGTGGCGAGGAAGGTCCCGCGCCCCTGCTGGCGGATGAGCACGCGCTCGGCCACCAGCTCGTCGATGGCCTTGCGGATGGTGCCGACGCTGACGCCGAACCGTTCGGAGAGCTGCTTCTCCGTCGGGATGGCGTCGCCGCCGCCGATCTCGCCCGCGCTCAGGATCCGCGTGATCGCGAGCTTCACCTCCTTGTAGAGGGGACGGCTGCCGTCGGTGCTGATGATCACCGCGCGCCGCGCGCGGCGGCCGGGGCGCCGGACGGGCCGCTCCTCGATGTCCGGGGGTGGCTGGGAGGTCATCGCTGTCCATTCCGTTGGAAGGCCGGGCGGCCGCCGCGGCGTCGGCGGCTCCGCGTCCGCCGCGCCCGCAGCATAGCGCGGCTGCGCCACACTGGGGAGGGCGTGCGGGCGTCGTCGTGCCGCCGCGGCCGGCGTCAGCCATGGCGCGTGACGCTGAGGCGCGTCGCCCCCTTGCGGACCTGGAACTGCCGGACCGCCGGCCGTTCCAGCAGGGCGCTCAGCAGCCGCTCGACGGGCGGGCGCAGGGCAGGGCCGGTGCGCAGCGGGCCGGCCGCCACCATCTCGTCGACCTCGTTGCCGGCGAACATGAAGCGCAGCAGGCGCTCGTCGTCGCTGGCGTTCGGGTACTTGCGCCGCAGCTCGGGCAGGGCCGGCGGCCGGGGTTCCGGCTTCAGCGGGATCCGCGGCGAGCCGTTGGCGACGATGCGGTCGAGCGCGTCGGGGTCGATCGGCGCCAGCAGCCGCCCGAAGTGACCCAGCGCGTACATCTTCACCTCGTCCGGGACGACCCGGTAGCGCTCGCCGTGGACCACGTTCAGCATCGCCTGCACGCCCATGATCTGGGCGAAGGGCGTCACCATGATCGGCCAGGCCAGCTCCTCGCGGACGCGGGCGATCTCGTGCAGGATCTCGTCGAAGCGGTGCTCCAGCCCGGCCTGCTGGAGCTGGAAGCGCCAGTTGGCGAGCATGCCGCCGGGCATCTGGTGGCGGTAGTGGAAGGAATCGTATTCCATCGGCCGGCCGACCGGGAATCCCTCCTGGGCGGCCAGCTCCTCCAGGTAGGCGCTGATTCCCTCGACCTCGCCGCGGTCCACCGTCGTCCGCCATCCCGCGAGGTCGAGGTTGCGCAGCGTCCCCTGAACCGCCGGCTGGGCGGGGCCGCCGGCCAGCGGGGCGATGGCGGTGTGGAGCTGGTCGACGCCCAGCCGGGCGCCCTCCAGATAGACCAGCGGGGCGAGGCCGGTGTTGCAGTGGCTGTGCAGCTCCAGCGGGCGCGACCCCATGACGGCCTTCAGCGCCGGGACCAGCGTGCGGATGCGGTCCGGCGTGAGCAGCGCGCCGGAATCCTTGATCATGATGGCGTCGATGTCGGCCTTCTCGATCAGCTCCCGGGCGGTGCGGGCGTAGAGTTCGTCGGTGTGCAGCGGGCTCTCGCAGAAGACCAGCGCGCCCACCGCCCACATGCCCATCTGCTTCGCCTTGCGCAGGCTGAGCACCATGTTGTCGATGTCGAACAGGGCGTCGAGCGTGCCGACGACGCTGAAGCCGTTGGCGCACAGCCGCTCGATCCACAGCTCCACGATGTCGTCGGGAACCAGGCTGAAGCCGAGCAGGCTCTTGCTGCGGCAGTAGCCGCGCAGCGGCGTCCGCTGGAACCGCGACCGGAAGAAGCGGGCCTTCTCCCAGGGATCCTCCTTCAGGTAGCGGACGCAGACGTCGAACTGCACCGGCGCCATGAAGTCGATCATGGAGAAGTTCGCCCGCTCCATGGCGTCGGCGATGGGCAGCATCATCCCCGCCGTCATGCGGGTGGTCCACAGGCACTGCTGGGCGTCGCGCAGCGTGGTGTCGACGATCTGCACCTCCGCCGGGTCGCGGGCGGCCGGGCGGAGGGGCTCGAAGCCGGCGGCGGCGGTCATGGCGCCGTCGCCCCGTCGGGGCGGATGGTGAGGAGGATCTGGTCCTCATCGACCATCGCGTTGTGCTCGGCCAGGATGGCGGTCACCGTGCCGCGCACGCCGGCCGGCACCGAGTTGAACAGCTTCATCACCTCGACGAGGCAGACGGTGTCCTCCGGCTCGACGCGGGAGCCGACCTCGACGAAGGGCGGCTCGGTCGGCGAGGGGGTGCGGTAGAAGCGGCCCAGCATGGGCGCGCGGATGGTGACCAGCCCTTCCTCCGCCGCGGCCGACGCCGGCGGCGGGGCGGCGGGGGCGGCGGCCGGGACGGCCGGCGCCGGTTTCGGAGCGGATGAGGCGGCCGGGGCGGCCGGGG
>JAEZHQ010000314.1 GCA_023416455.1 Pseudomonadota bacterium
AAGCCGACGCCGTCCATGCCGCACGGCAGGAAACCCTCGACCGCGCCTTCCGCCTCAACCCGGAGCGCTTCGTCCGCAAAGCACCCGAACCGCCCGCCAAGCCCATCGAAGCCTGGATCAATCCGCCCCGAAAACCGGATAATATCCAAGCTCAATTCATAACTCGGGCTGTCTCACCATCGTTGACACGTTCCGTCGGCTACCGCCTACCCAGGCGGCAGCCCGTTTGTCGTTCGCCTCGGCAAGACATCTGGGCCTACCTGTGGAAGAGGCCGCCTGAGCACCATCGCCCAGGCCAGCCCCCTTTCCAGGTCCGCCCGTCTCGACAAGACTAGGTCGAGGCAGGGGGAAGTCGCAGCGCTTCAGCGAGATGCGACGAAGCGTTCCAGCTTGCCAAGAGTTTGCTGTCCGAGTTCCTCGGCACCGAAACCCTTCGCGTCCTGAAACTCGGCAGCCGTGGTGAACACCATCCCCAGTGTTACCTTCGTTGCCCCATCCAGATCCTCGAACAAGGCCCAGGCGTCGGCATGCTTCGGCCCATTCTCGCCCCAGAGAAGCGTGTAGCCGATTCTCTCCTCGGGCCGGACCTCACCGTAACGATGGTGGTTCGGGAAGACCGTTCCATCCGGCGCAATCATGTCGAAGACCCACTCTCCGCCCGTCCGCAGATCAATCCGCGTCGTCCGGCAGGAGAAGCCGTCCGGCCCCCACCACTGCGGCAGAGTCTCGGGGTTCATCCACGCCCCCCAGACCAGGGTCCGAGGTGCCTGTATCACGCGCTCGAGCACCATGGTCCGCTCGGCCACGCCCGCGAGATTGTCCAGCCCCGCGCCAAAGCCTTGCCGGTACCCGGCCTCCATGTTCTCGGCCAGCGAGGAAAGCTGCACCGTCACGACCAACCGGCTGCACTTGCCCGTGCCTGAGAAGTCCGCCGTCACCAGCGCAGCCGACTGCGTCACGCCCTCGGACGAAACCACCTCGTAATTCACGCTGCGCAGCGCAGGCTGCAATTCCAGCCAGCCAACCTCGCATCGGATGTCCGACTGCCCCGCCACCTTGCAGAGCGAGACCTCACGTCCCCCCACCCTGCTGTTGGCCTCAAGAAACTCCACGGTGACCGAAGGCGTGGGGGCGGCCCATGCCATTCGCGCGGCCGGGGCCGTCCACACATGCCACAGCGCCGATAGGGGCGCGGACACGTCCCGCTCGAAGGTCAGCATCGCAAAACGATCCTTCCTTTTATCCGTCGCCGTGCTGATCGTATCCCCGTTCGACATCATTCTTTGCGCTCCTTCATGGCGTTCATCACAAATGCATCCAGCCGGTCGAGGCGGGCCTCCCATATGGCCCGGTGTTCGTCCAGCCATGTCCGCACCGGATCCAGGGCCTCCGGCACGATGGCGCAGGTCCGCGTCCGCCCATCCTTGGAGGTGGAAATCAACCCGGCCTCCTCCAGCACCGAAAGGTGCCGCATCACCGTGGGCAGACTCAGCCCGGTGGGACCGGCCAAATCCGTTACGCGCGCGGGTTCTCCGGCGAGCCGGGTCAGGATCGACCGGCGCGTCGGATCCGAGAGCGCGTGGAAGATCAGCGAAAGATCAGGTCCATGCTTAGCCATATTGCTAAGTATCGTTGGGGCGTCGCTGGTGCAAGCGGAAACTTCGTCAGATGGCTAAGTTTTCTCCAACTAAACCGGGCCTCCTGGAGCACCGGCTTCCGTTCCAGCGCGAGTCAGGGACCATCGTCCGCAGCCACTGGGCGGTCGAGAACAGCCTGCACTGGGTGATGGACATGATCTTCCGCGACGACGAATGCCGCGTCCGCACCGACCACGCGCCCGCTAACTTCACCACCCTGAAACACATGGCCCACAATCTGATCCGAAGGGCACCGGGAAAAGATTCACTCCGTGTCCGCCGCAAGGTTGCCGCCTGGGACGACGACTTCCTCGCCAGCCTCATCGCCTCATAAACCGTTCACCCGATTCCCCTGCTTCATTGGCACAGAGTGGCCGCGCCATATCCGGTCAGGGCCCCATCCCTGCGGTCGCGCTGGGCGTAACAGCGCCCCAGGGCGGCAAGACCGCGGTCGAGGGGCCGTGCTTCCGCTGCTCATGCTGCGACGACAGGAGCGTTCACGTCGAGCCGGGGCCCATTGCCGCTGAAGCAGGCTGACACGGTTAGCCACCACTGCTGATCCAGCACGCTTCCCATGAACGGCCGAACCGGCGCCGCCGCATGGTCCGCAGGCGGCGAACAGCATCGTGTCCGGCAATCAGCCTGATGAACAGGGCGCCGACCACTTGGTCCGGCGCCATTGCATCGAGCCAAGCGCCCGCCCCGACGTGCAAATGGTCCCTGGATCGTCATAGAAAGCACATCTTGACGCAGCTGCCGATCTAGCTCACAACGTGCCCACGCCAGCGAAGGTTGTGGTTTTAGTGGGTTTGTTGTCCCAGAAGAGTTCGACGGGAAGTCATTGATTCTTTTGGTGACGGTCTTGGGGATCGTCTAGCGGTAGGACAGCGGACTCTGACTCCGCCAGCCTAGGTTCGAATCCCAGTCCCCCGACCAACCGTCTTTAAAAAGCACCCGATAATCGCCGCTTTCTCGCGGACGCCCGCAGGCGTCGGGCACGCGCCGGCCGGCTGTGTCACCGGAATGTGCCGCCGCGCTCCCCGGCAAAGATCCAGGAGCGCCGGAAGATGCGCTCCGCCTCCCGCGCGAAGACCGCCGGGTCGGCGTCGTGGCCGGCATCCCGGCCGATCTGAGCGGGCCATTGGCGAGCCGCCCTTGGTGAACGACCGCCGCTCGTCCTGTCGTGCTCGGTGCCGGCGGTTGCGGGCCGCGCAACCGCCATGGTTCGTTCATGATGACACGCCGCTCTCCACCGCCCCGCCGATGCCCGCGTCGGTGGCCAGTTCGCGTGCCGAGGGCATGTCGGCCTGGGCCGCCCGAATCCGCTCGAGTTGGGGCATGCTGTCCTGGGCGCCGCGCCCGCAGCAGGCCAGCGCGGCGGCTGCGCCGGCCCAGCGCAGGGCCTGGGGCAGCGGCTCGCCGCTGTCGAGCGCCGCGGCCAGGGCTCCTGTGAAGGTGTCGCCGGCACCGGTGGTGTCGACCACGGCAACCGGGAGCGTGCCGACCGACCAATTCCGTTCCCCGTCGCAGGCCAGCGCCCCTTGACCGCCCAGCGTCATGACGCTGACGACGCGGAGCGAGGCCGACAGGCGGCGGCAGAGCGTGGCGGGATCGGCGGAAGCCGCATCGCCGTCCAGACAGGACGCCAGCGCCGCCGCTTCCAGCTCGTTCACCACCAGGATGTCGACCGTCTCGCGAATCACGGCGGCCAGCTCCGCCGTCGGTGCGGGGGCAGGCGCCAGATTGAGGACGGTGCGCATGCCCGCCGCCTTGGCCCGCCGCAGCAGCGCCCAGTTCTCCTCCGCAGGCACCTCCATCTGTGCCACCATGAGTCCCCCCGCGCAGAGCGCCTCGTCGGGCACATCGTCGGCGCGCACGTCCAGGTTGGCGCCGCTGGCGACCGTGATGGCGTTCTCGCCCGCCCGATCGACGGTGATCGCGGCGCATCCGGTCGGCGACGGGGCCATGCGGATGTCACCGTCGGGAATGCCGTTGGCCTGGAGATTGGCCAGCAGCGCCCGCCCGAAGTCGTCGGCGCCGACACGTCCGAACAGCCGCAACGTTGCCCCGGCGCGGGCGGCGGCGACGGCTTGGTTGTTGCCCTTGCCGCCCGGCTGCATGGAATAGGATGGGCACAGCACCGTCTCGCCCGGCCGCGGCAGCGCCGGGACGGCCATGATGAGATCCATGTTGAGGGACCCGAAAACGACGATCATGACACCCTCCTGGCGGTGTGCAGCCCCGGCTTCCTACGGCCGGCGCATGACGGCTTCCATGACCGGGCGACCGCATGACCCCCGGGCGCCGGATGGAAGCCATCGGGCGCCCGGGAGCGGATCGCGTGGAACCGGACTCGATGTGAAGCGTGAATCCGCCCGCGGAACAAAGGCATGGGGTTTCGTGCGTTTCAGATGGAACGCACGGAACTCCAGCTCATCAGGCGCCGGCGGCGCGGGCCTTGTCCATCTCGTGCAGCTTGGCGACGCGCCGCACATGGTCGTCGGTGGCGTCGAAGCGCGCCGCGATGAAGGCCCTGACCAGATCCTCCGCCAGCCATGGGCCGACGATCTGGGCACCGATGCACATGACGTTGACGTCGTCGTGCTCGACGCTCTGGTGGGCCGAATGCACATCGTGGCACACCGCCGCACGGATGCCCGCGACCTTGTTGGCAGCGATGGAGGCGCCGACACCGGTGCCGCAGACGAGCATGCCACGGTCGGCGCGGCCGTCCGCCACATGGCGGCACAGCCGCCCGGTGATGTCCGGAAAATCCACCGGCCGCTCGTCGTAGCTGCCGACGTCGGTCACGGTGCAGCCCAGCGTCTCCAGCAGGGCGATCACCCGGGCCTTGAGCGGGAAGCCGGCGTGGTCGGAACCGATGACGATGCGCATGGGGGCAGGAGCGGACATGGGGGGCTCTCTCCGTTGGTGGGGGGCCGCTATGGGCCGGCGGCTGGTATGGGTGAACCGCCCAGCACCTGCCGGACGGCCTGTTCCTGGGCGAGCAGGAAATGCTCGCGCATTTCCGCCTCGGCGCGGTCGGGATCGCGCCGGACGATCGCCTCGACGATGCGCCGGTGCGCTTGGCTCAGCTTGGCGATGTAGTCGGCCTGGCCGATCACCGCGGCGCGGCGCTCGACGTGGCTGCGGCGCAGCAGCGTGCCGATGGCCTCGTGGATGAACAGCAGCACCTCGTTGTGGCTGGCCCGCAGGATCGCCTCGTGAAACTTGAAGTCGGCCTCGGCGCCGCTCTCCAGGTCGTCCACCGTGTCGAGGACGCGCTCCAGCGCCGCCTGGAGGTGCCGCAGATCGTCGGCCTCGGCGCGCAGGCAGGCGAGGCGGACGGCGCGGCACTCGATGGCGACGCGGGCTTCGAGGACGTGGTCGTAGACCGTCGGCTGCATCGCCAGCACCACGCCGAAGAAGTCCTGGAGTATCCGCAGGTCGGGCGTGCGGACGAAGGTCCCCTGGCCCGGTCGGATCTCGATGACGCCGAGCAGCGCCATGGCGCGCATCGCCTCGCGCAGGCTGGCCCGGCTGACGCCGAGGCGCTGCGACATCTCGCGTTCCGACAGCAGGCGGTCGGACGGCTTCAGTTCCCCGGTGGCGAGCTGGCGCTTGAAGAACTGGAAGATCTCCTCAAACACCTGCGCTTCGCTGGGCGCGACGATCGACGCTTCCGTTGCGATGCGGCCCTTGCGCTCCATAGTGCCCTCGTGCGTTTTCCTTGCCGTGACGCCGATTCCCGCGCGGTCAGTAGCCGGCCAGACGCGGCAGCCAGAGGACCATTTCGGGTAGAAGCGCCAGCAGCAATGTGCCACCGATCAAAACCGCAAGGAACGGCAGGATGGCACGCGACGTGTCCTCGACCGTGGTGTTGGCGATGGTCGACGTGACGAACAGGGCGACGCCGACCGGAGGCGTGCAGACCCCGAGCGTCAGCGTCACGCAGACGATCACCCCGAAGAACAGCGGGTCGATGGCCAGCGCGGCGGCCATGGGCGCCAGCACCGGCGTCAGGATGATCAGCGCCGAGATGGTGTCCACGAAGGTGCCGATGACCAGCAGGAGCAGCACGACGCCGACCATCAGCACCCATGGGCTGCCGATGTTGGCCAGAAGCGTCTCGGCGATGGTGGTGGGAACCCGCTCGAAGGCCATGATCCAGCTGAACACCGAGGCGACGGTCATCACCAGCATGACGACGCCGGTGATCGAAGCCGTTCTCAGAAGGATGTCCGGCAGGTCGCGCAGGCCGATCTCCCGGTAGACGAACATCGACACCACAAGCGCGTACGCAGCGCCGACCGCCCCGGATTCCGTCGGCGTCATGATGCCGCCGAGGATGCCGCCCATGATCAGGATCGGGGTCAACAGCGCCGGCACGGCGTCCTTGGCCGCGGCCAGCACCTGCGGCAGCGTCGACCGCGGGTCGATCGGGAAGCCGTGGCGGCGCGCGATCATGGTGATCACGGCGGCCAGGCCGAGGGCGAACAGGATGCCCGGCACGTAGCCGGCGACGAACAGGCCCCCCACCGACACGCCGGCGATGCTGCCGTAGACGATGAAGGGGATGCTGGGCGGCACGATGGCCCCCAGGCTGGAGGAGGCGGTTTCGATCGCCGCCGCGACGCCCGGCGAATAGCCCGTGCGCTTCATCGCCGGGATGGTGATGGCGCCGGTGCCGGCGGCGTTCGCCACCGCCGAGCCCGAGAAGCTGGCGAAGATCATGCTGGCGACCAGCGACACGATGCCCATGCCGCCGGCGAAATGGCCAACCAGTGTGCGGGCGAAACCGACCAGCCGGCGCGAGATGCCGCCGGCGTTCATCAGTTCGCCCACCAGCACGAAGAAGGGGATGGCGGTCAGCGCGAAGGAATCCGCACCCGCGTACATCTGCTGCGGGATGGCGTCGAGCGGCACCAGCGGCATGAACAGCAGCAGGTACACCAGCGACGCAAGGCCGAGCGCGAAGGCGATCTGGACCCGACCCGCCAGGAACAGCCCGAACGCGGCGAAGAACACGGCCATGGACATCGCTCTACTCTCCTTCCGAAACGGGCTTGTGATGAGGCAGCGGATGCTGCGGCGGCGCGCCGGGCCGCAAGGACGCCGACGCCGTCGCGACCGTCTCGCGAAGAATCTCCACGGCCATCAGCGCGGCGGCGACGGGCACCGCGAGATAGCCCCAGGCGGCCGAGATGCCGAGGATCGGCGTGACCCGCCCGAAGTCGAGCGTCGTCATCACCAGCCGCCCGCCCGCCCAGGCGACCAGACACAGGAAGGCGAGGACGCAGAGCTGGCCGAGCATCAGCACCGCCGCCCGGCTTGTCGCCGGCAGGCGCTCGGCAACCAGATCGATGGCCATGTGCGCCTTGCGCCGGAGCGCCACCCAGGAGCCGAGGAAGACCACCCAGACGAACAGCAGCCGGCTCACCTCCTCCGTCCACAGCAGGCCGACCTCCAGGAAATAGCGGGCGAAGACATTGGCGGTGACGATCGCCACCAGGACCGCGGTGAGCAGCCATGTGGCGTGCTCGATCCCCCTGGCGACGGCCGTGTAGAGCTTGCTGAGCATGATCCCTCCCGGTGGCCCGGCGGGCGGGGCCCCTTCCCCTGGCCGGGGAAAGGGCCGGCCCCTTACTTCCCGGAGTTCTGCACGAGGTCGTACAGCGCGCGGCTGAAGGACTTGTCGACATACTCGTCGTGGATCGCCTTCGCCTCCTGGCGGAAGGGCGCGAGGTCGGGCCTGGTCACCGTGACGCCCTGGTCCGCCATCTTCCGGGTCAGTTCGTCGGACAGTCTGGCGGCGTGGTCGCGCTGGAACGCCATGGCCTCGGTCGCCGCCGCCTGCACGGCCTTCTGCTGCTCGGCCGGCAGCGAGCTGTACAGGCGCTCGTTCATCACCAGCACGGTGAAGGACAACAGATGGTCGGTCATCGACATGTGCTTCTGCACCTCGTAGAGGCGCGCCGGGAAGATGTTGATGACGGCGTTCTCCTGCCCGTCGATGGTGCCCTGCTGGAGCGCGGTGTACACCTCGCCGTAGGGCATGGCGACGGGAATGCCGCCGAAGGCCTTGGTCACCGCCAGATTGACGGGGCTCTGCGGGCTGCGGAGCTTGAGGCCCCGGAGGTCGTCGGGCTTCTCGATGGGGCGCTTGCTGTTGGTGTAGACGCGGGCGCCGTTGTTGCCCCAGCCCAGCACCATCAGGCCCTTCTTCTTCAGCGCCGCCACCAGTTCCTCGCCCAGCTTCCCGTCGAGCAGCGCCAGCGCCTGATCGTGGCTCTGGAACAGGTAGGGCATGCTGAGGATGGTGGTCTCCGGCGCGAACTGGGCCAGCGGGTCGTGGCCGATGATCGTCGCCTCGATGGTGCCCATCTGGACGTTCTGGATGACTTCGGTCTCCTGGCCGAGCTGGCCACCCGGGAAGACCTCGCCCTTCAGCGTTCCGCCGGTCTTTTCCGCCAGCAGTTCGGCGAAGCGCTTGGCGCCGGCGTCGAAGTGGCTGCCGGCGGCGCAGCAGTGCGGGATCCGGATGGTGGACTGGGCCTGCGCCGGCACGGTGCCCAGGCCGGCGGCGATGAGGCCGAAGGCGGCGCCGAGCAGCGCGCGGCGCAGACGGTTGATGGACTTCGTCATGACGTTCCCTCCCCGCAAACGGGTTGTGTTGTTGATTGCTTGGGCTATTCGGCGGCACGCAACTCGCCGGACGCGGCGGCGCCGGCGAGTTGCGCCAGCTCGTCGACCTGGCGGCGCAGCTGGCCGGCGCTGGCGAGCAGGGCGCGCGTCAGGCCCTCGGCGGTCTCCTGCATGGAAAGCTTCTGCATGGTGTAGGCGTTGCCGTCGATGGCGCTCTGCACCGTCGTCACCCATTCCGCCGGCACGCCGTCGATGCCCTTGAAGGCGCCGCAGATGGAGCCGAGCATGCCGCCGATGCAGTCGGTGTCGCGGCCCAGGTTGGTGGCGCCGATCATGCCCTGGCGCACGTCGCCCTTGGTGATCCAGAACAGCGCCATGACTTCCGCCGCTGTTTCCACCGCGTCGGCGTAGGGGTAGGTGGGCATGAAGTGCTGGCGGATCGGCTCGCGGATCCCGCGGATGTCCGGGTGTCTGGCGGCAATCTCCAGCGCCTGGTCGAGGATCTGGCGGGTGTGCAGCGAGACGTTCGTCCGCGCCGCCTCGATCACCGAATCCACCGTGGCCCCGGGGCGGAACGCCTCGGCCGTCGCCGCGGCGATCACCTTCGAGCCCTCGATGCCGCCGCTGCCCGCCGGCTGCATGAGCAGGCAGATCTCCTCGGTGTCCTGCGCCGCCTGGCGCGGGTTGCCGGCGTTGATGATGCCGACCGGGCCGATCATGTGGGCGGCGTCGACCAGCCCCGGCCACGGCGTCATGCCGCCGATCAGGCGGGGGTTGATGCGGGTGTTCTCGTCGCCGGCGGTCAGCCGGTCGAAGTGGATCACGATGTGCGGATTGACCAGGCGGCCGATGTGCTCGCGCTTGATTTCGCGGCGCCACATGGCGGCCACATCGTCCACCGTGACACGGCCGCCCTTCTCGATCATCGCCAGCGCCAGCAGATAGCGGATCTCGGCGCCGTCCTCGGTCATGCCGGGAGCCATGTCCATGTGGCGGTAGAGCAACGGCGGGCTGTTGTTCCAGTAACGGACCTCGCGCTCCTTCTGCACCCAGGGAAGCAGGTCCTCGACCCAGCCAAAATGTTCCTCGACCGCCTTCCAGCCGCCGCCGGGAACGCTGACCCACTCCACCGCCGCACCGATGGCCGAGCCGATGTTCGATGCGGCGACGGATCCGAAAACCTTCTTGAAGAGTGGCGTATCCTGCACGTCTGTGCTCCCTGCGTGGTCTGACCGCGGTATGAGCGCGTCCAGGCAGGCTGGGCTTGGACGCGCTTTTTGTCAAGGAGCCTGATTGTTCCGATGGCGGCACTCCCCGGATCCGGTGGACAGGCTCCCGCGGCGGAGGGCCGCGGAGCCCCGGAGGACGACGGCGTCTTGCGGTCGACGAGCCGCAAGGCGGAACCGCCGGGACAGTGTTCTTCTGGAAGCATTGAAAGGTAAAACGGCCGCGCAATATCCCTCGGCGTGGCGAATGCTGGGAATATACAAAATTAAAACTCCAGTTACCGAGGGGATAGCCATGAACTACGGGATCAGCATACTCTTTCGAGCTATTCCCCTCGTAATGGGCGCCATATGCCTGGCGTTTGGACTTTATGTTCGATCAGGCGGATCCGATGGGGATCATGTCATAGCGGGGCATGTTCTGATGTCGCTGACGGCGATCTGCATCGCGCTTTTCACGACCGCAGCCATGATCATCCGGCAGCTCACGCACACCTTCAGCCGAACCTGGATGATCGGCCTGCCGACCCTTGGCTACACCGTCGCGCTTGTGACCGTGATATGGGGCTTGCTGGTCCTTCGGCAGGATGGGGCGCCGAGCTTCGTGGCGGGTCATGTCGTGTTCGGGGTCGGCCTGATCGCCGCCTGTGTCAGCACCGTCGCCACCGCGTCGAGCGTCTTCACCCTGATTCCGAAGAACGCGCATGGTCGCCATGAAGACGGCCCGCCGGCCGAATCCTACAGCGCCGCGTTCGGCCGCGGGCTGATCTGCATTCCGATAGCGGCCACAGCGATCAGTGCCGTCTGGGCGATCATCTTGCTGATGCGCGGGGCGGAGACGCCCGACTTCGTCGCCGGCCACGTCCTGATGGGCCTCGCGGCGATCTGTGCGAGCCTGATCTCGCTGGTTTCGACGGTGGTGCGGCAGGTGCGCAACCAGTTCGGAGAGTCTGAACGCTGGGCCTGGACGCTCTGGGTGCTTCTGATGGGAACCGCGGCCTTCGCGTGGGGATTGATCGTGCTGTTCGGTTCCGATCGAGCGGAGCGGATCGCGCCCGGCTGTGTCCTGCTCGGCCTCGGCATGATTTGCTACAGCATCATCTCCAAGGTTTGGCTTCTTGCGTTGGTCTGGCGGCGGGAATGCCCGCTGGCCAACCGGATTCCACTCATCCCGGTGATGACCTGCCTCGCCTGCCTGTTTTTCTCCGCCTTTCTTGCGGAAGCGGCGGTCGGCAATTCCGCATTCTTCGTTCCCGCACGGATCCTGGTCGGCTTGGGAGCCGTCTGCTTCACCCTGTTCTCGATCGTCTCGATCCTTGAGGCGGGAACGGCGGGCAAGAGCTGACGCACCCTTCGGCAACCGGCCCGTGAAGCGCGCCGCGAATCCGCATGCCCGCAGACACCAGGGATTTGGTGGGCGGACCGGTCATGTCCTGGGCCGACGCGTTCACCCCCTTCCGCGTGCCATCGGGATAATAGTCCAGGACAACGCCGGCGATTTTCGTTGGTCCCGAGAGTTTCCCAGTGTCCGCAATTCTGCAACCACCAAGGGGCCGTGGTGCGGACTTGCGTCATGGTGAGGTGATGGACAGCCCCGGCCGGAACCGTGGATCCGTCCCTATCAGCGACCGGCATGGTTTCCAGGCGGGTGCAGCCTGCCGCCAGCAACGACGTCGTCATGGCAAGCGCGCACCGGGCCTTCCCCATATCCGCCATTCTCCCGTTGTTCGGCCGGGCCTTCCATGCACGCATCGCGTCCGCAGCATGTCCAGCGCCCGGGCGGGCGCATCCATACGGCGGCGCTCAACCGCGGCCTTTCCGGAATTGGAGGAACAATTCGAAGACAGTTCAATTATAGCATCGGTGAATGGCCTGTTTTGTCCGCAGGGATTGAGCGATCGCGCATGATCCTGTGATCCCCGGCGCCCCCGCCGGCCGGGCCGTCAGGCCGGTTGCGGCGTCCGGCGCAGCGCGTCCAGCCGGCTGGCGATCTGCTCGGCGAACTTGGCGGCGGCGACGGGAAGGGTGCGGCCCTTCTGCTGTCCCAGAACCAGGGGGCCGTGGGCGAGGTCGACGTCGCTCAGCGGGATCACGGCCAGCCCGGGGTCGAGCGCCGGGGAGGGGGCGCCGATCTCGATCTGGAAGGTGATGACGCCGCCGGTGCGGGCGAGGTTGCGCAGCATCTCGAAGGAATTCGATTCCAGCTCCACCGACAGCTTGATGGAACTGACCGCCAGAAGCGCGTCCAGGATGTTGCGGGTTCCGAAGCTGGCGTCCGGCAGGGCGATGGGGTAGGGCGCGCAGTCGCGCAGCCGCAGGGTGGGGCGCCCGGCCAGCGGGTGGTCGGTGGCCATGATGGCGACCACCCGCTGGCCCAGGCTCATCAGGGGCTGGAAATCGGGCGTGCGGCGGGGGCTGAAGATGAGGGCGATGTCCGCCTCGAAGGCGCTGAGCATCTTCAGCGCGGCGCCCTGCGCCACCACCAGGATCTCGAAGCTGACCAGCGGGAAGCGGCTGCGGAACTTCGAGATCTCCTCCGCCAGGAAGGAGCTGACCAGCGCCTGGCTGCAGGCGATGCGCACATGGCCCCGCCGCATCCCCGACAGATCCTCGATCTGGGAGCGCACGCGCTCCAGGTCCGCCGCCTGGGCGCGCACCCAGCGGATGAAGCTCTCCCCCGCCGCGGTCAGGCGGATGCCCTGGGCGGAGCGTTCGAAGATCGCCGCCCCCAGATCCTCCTCGATGTCCTGGATGCGCCGTTGCAGGGCGGAGGGCGTGATGTTCAGGTGCTCGGCCGCCTTGCGCAGCGAGCCGAAGCGCGCCGCCTCGTCGACGTACCGCCAGATCCGCATGTGCCTCATGGGCGCTTTCCCCGTGGTGTATACTTTACGGCATCGCCCCAGCAAAAAATCAGCGTTTGAGGTGCTTGTCCAGCCCACTTAGCCTTTTTCCGTCACCAGGAAGCGCGGCACCCGGCGAGTAGGGTGCGCGGGGATCCTGCCACCTAGCACGGGGAAGACGGCCTCATGGACAAGCAGTTGCGCACATGGCCCGCG
Organism: Pseudomonadota bacterium; assembly: GCA_023416455.1. Lineage (GTDB taxonomy): Bacteria > Pseudomonadota > Alphaproteobacteria > Azospirillales > Azospirillaceae > Azospirillum. Next base: position 12,565 of record JAEZHQ010000314.1, read on the forward strand.
GCGCTGGCGGGTGTTCTGTTCGGCGTGGCCGCAAGCGCCGGCGCCGCCCTGGCCGAAACGCCGGTCAAGATGGTCCTCAACTGGAAGTACCAGGGCCCCCAGGCGCTGATCCTGCTTGCCGAGGACAACGGCTATTTCAAGGAAGAGGGGCTGAAGGTCACCATCGACCAGGGCGAAGGCTCCGGCGCCTCGATCACCAAGGTGGCGACCGGCGCCTACGACGTCGGCTTCGGCGACATCAACGCACTCATCACGCTGGCCGCCAAGGCGCCGGGCGAGGCCCCGATCGGGGTCTACATGATGTACAACACGCCGCCCTTCACGGTCGTGGTCAAGGCCGACGGGCCGATCCGGACGCCCAAGGACCTGGAGGGCAGGACCGTCGGCAGCCCGGCCAGCGACGGCGCCCTGAAGCTGTTCCCGGCCTTCGCGTCCATGGCCGGCTTCGACGCCGGCAAGGTGACGCTGACCAACATGCAGGCCAACCTGCGCGAGCAGATGCTGATGCGCGGGCAGGTCGACGCGGTGCTCGGCTACGTCAACACGGTCACCTTCGGCGCCAAGGCCGCCGGCATGGACCCGGACCGGGATTTCCGCTTCATCCGCTACGCCGACTACGGGATGGACCTCTACTCCAACGCCATCGTCGTGTCCCGCGCCTTCGCCCGGGAGAACGGCGAGGCGGTGAAGGGGCTGCTGCGGGCGATCAACCGCGCCATCAAGGACATGATCGCTGACCCGGCGGGGTCGGTGGCGTCGGTGATGAAGCGCGAGCCCCTGCTCAACGAGGCGGTCGAGGTGGAGCGCACCCTGGCCACGCTGCGGCAGGAGATGAACCATCCCGAGATCGCGCGGATCGGCCTGGGGGACGTGGACCCGGAGCGCTTCCGCCGCGCCATCGCGATCGTGGCCCAGGCCAACGGGCTGGAGCGGACGCCGGAGCCCTCGGAGATCTTCACCGACGCCTTCCTGCCGCCCCGCGCCGAGCGGCCCAGCCGCGTCGTCGCCGACACCGCCCCCGCATCCGCCTCCGCATCCGCGGCCCAGTGACGCCGACCCACCGCAAGACGAAGAGCTGCAACGATGAATCTTGATCTGACAGGTCGTGTCGTCCTCATCACCGGCCCGGCGAAGGGCATGGGGGAGGCGGTGACGATGGCCTTCGCCGGCGAGGGGTGCCGCCTTGCGCTGGTCGGCCGCGACACCGCCGCCATCGACCCGGTGGCGGAACGGGTCCGCGCCGGCGGCGGGGAGGCGATCGTGATCGCCTGCGACATCACCGACGAGCGCCAGTGCCAGGCCGCGGCCGAACGCACGCTGGCGGCCTATGGCCGGATCGACGTGCTGGTCAACGTGGCCGGCGGCTCCGGCCCGATCGGCAAGACCGGCTGGGAGACCAGCCAGGAGGAGTTCGACGAGATCGTCACCCTCAACATGACCGGCTGCTTCAACACCATGCGCGCGGTCATGCCCACCTTCGCCGCCCAGCGCTACGGCAAGATCGTCAACGTCGGGGGCACCTTCGGCATGCGCGGCCGGGCCGGCCGCATGGCCTATTCGGCCTCCAAATGGGGGCTGCGCGGCATCACCAAGTCCTTCGCCCTGGAGGCGGGTCCCTACAACGTCAACGTCAACTGCGTCGCCCCGGGCATGGTCGAAGGGCCGCGCTTCCGCGGCAAGGTGGTGCCGGAGATGGCCCGGCGCCTCGGCATCAGCGAGGAGGAGGCGGTCGAGCGCCACGCCGCCGACTATGCCCTGCGCCGGGTCTCGACCGGCGAGGACGTCGCCAACGCCTGCCTTTTCCTGGCCAGCGACGTGTCGCGCCAGATCACCGGCACCGACCTGCCGGTGGACGGCGGCTGGGCGGCGCTGTGAGCGCGGCGCCAGCGGGCTCAACGATGGGAGGCCAGACCTTGTACCTGCAACACGCCACCCCGGCCGAGGCGGCCGACCTGACCACGCCGGCCGGCCCCCGGCCGCCCGGCGCGGCGCGGCCGATCATCGAGTTCGAGCGCGTCACCGTCTCCTACGGCAAGGACGCCGCGGCGACCCCGGCGCTCGCCGAAAGCACCTTCCGCATCGACCACGGCGACTTCATCGCCCTGGTCGGCCCGTCGGGCTGCGGCAAGTCCACCATCCTGAAGCTGGTGGGCGGCCTGCTCGAAGCCACCAGCGGCCATGTCTTCGTCGCCCGGCGCGAGGTGGGGGCGGAGGACGTGCGCATCGGCATGGCCTTCCAGAACCCGACCCTGCTGCCCTGGCTCAGCATCCGCGACAACGTGATGCTTCCGCTGAAGATCGCGCGCCCCTTCCGCGAGGACTGGAGGCGCAAGCGCCGGGGCGAGTACCGCGACCGGGCGGACGCCCTGCTCGCCAAGGTCGGGCTCCAGGACTTCGCGCAGAAGTTCCCGTGGCAGCTCTCCGGCGGCATGCAGCAGCGGGCCTCGCTGTGCCGCGCCCTGATCCACGACCCGACCCTGCTGCTGCTCGACGAGCCCTTCGGCGCGCTGGACCAGTTCACGCGCGAGGAGCTGTGGGCCACCTTGCAGACTCTGTGGATGGAACGCCGTCCGACCGTGCTGCTGGTCACCCACGACCTGCGCGAAAGCGCCTTCCTGGCCAACCGCATCATGGTGATGAGCGCCAGGCCCGGCCGCATCCTGGTCGACGAGCGGGTGGACTTCCCGCGGCCGCGCACGCTGGAAACCACCGCCCTGCCGGAGTTCAACAGCCTGACGCACACGCTGCGCGGCCTCATCGTCGCCGCAAGGGGCGGCGCGGGAGCGCGGCCATGATCGCCGTCAACCGCGAGAAGCTCGCCTCGGCCGTCCTGATTGTCGGCGTCTTCGCCGTGTGGGAGGCCGCCTGCCTGGTCTTCGGCATCAGCGACATCATCCTGCCGCGGCCGAGCCAGATCGTCGCCACGCTGATCGACCGCTGGCCGGCCCTCATGCCCCATGCCGTCCAGACGCTCTACACCACGCTTCTGGGATTCGTCCTGGGCGTCGGCGCCGGGGTCCTGATCGGGCTGCTGATCGGATCCTCGCGGCTGGCCTACAACGTCGCCTTCCCGCTGCTGGTCGGCTTCTCCTCCATCCCCAAGGTGGCGGTGGTGCCCATCCTCGTCCTCTGGTTCGGCTCGGGCACGGTGCCGGCGGTGCTGACCTCCATGATCATCTCGGTCTTCCCGGTGGTGGTGAACATGGCGACCGGTCTCGCCACGACCGAACCGGAGCTGGAGGACGTGCTGCGCACCCTGAAGGCGTCCAAGCGCGACATCCTGCTGAACGTCGGGCTGCCGCGGGCGATGCCCTATTTCTTCGCGTCGCTCAAGGTGGCGGTCACCCTGTCCTTCGTCGGGACGGTGATCGCGGAGACGGTGGCCTCCAACCGCGGCGTCGGCAACATGATGCTGATCGCGTCCTCCAACTTCAACGTTCCCCTGGTCTTCGCCGGCCTGTTCATCCTGGCCGGGCTGGGCATCGCGCTTTACGTCGCCTTCTCGCTGATCGAGCGCCGCGTCACCGGCTGGGCCAACCGCAAGACCGAATTCGCGGCGGGCTGACCGCGGGCGCGGCGGCGCCGTCCGCCACGCCCGGCCCCCCTTCCCCCTGACACCGGACACGGGAGACACCCATGCTCACCCTCACGCGCCGGGCCGCCCTTCTGGCCGGCCTCGGCCTTTCCCTCGCCCTTCCGCTCGCCCTTCCGCTCGCCCCGGCCGCCGCGCAGGAGCGCACGGCGATCCGCTTCACGCTCGACTGGAAGTACCAGGGCATCCACAGCTGGTACTTCGTCGCCCAGGAAAAGGGCTATTTCCGCGACGAGGGGCTGGACGTCACCATCGACCAGGGCGAAGGCTCCGCCGCCACCGTGACCCGCATCATGTCGGGCGCCTACGACGCCGGCTTCGGCGACATCAACGCCATCATCCAGCAGGCCGCCCAGAAGCCGGCGGAGGCGCCGGTGATGGTCTACCACATCTACAACCGCCCCCCCTTCGCCGTGCTGACCAAGGCGGACAGCGGCATCACCGGCCTGAAGGATCTCGTCGGCAAGACCGTCGGCGGGCCGGCCGGCAGCGCCGCCACCCGCCTCCTGCCCGGCCTGCTGGAGCGCAACGGGATCGACCCCGCCGCGGTCGGGGTCCTGAACATGCAGCCCAACCTCCAGGAGCAGATGCTCATCCGCGGCGAGGTCGCCGCCTCGCTGGTCTTCAACGTGACCAGCTACGTCAACCTCATCCAGCAGGGCCAGGACCCGGACGCCGGCTTCCGCTGGATCCCCTACGCCGACCACGGCCTCGACCTCTACTCCAACGGCGTGATGGTGTCCCAGGCGCTGGCGCGCGAGAAGCCGGAGGCGGTGAAGGGGCTGGTGCGGGCGATCAACCGCGCCATCCTGGACGCGATGGCCGACCCGGAGGCGGCGGTGCGGGCGCTGACCGCGGTCGAGCCGCTGGTCGACGCCAGGAGCGAGCTGCGTCGCTTGCGGTTCGCCTTCGACTCCATGATGATCACCCCGGAAACGCGCCGGATCGGCCTGGGCGACGTGTCCGACGAACGGCTGGCCCGCTCCATCGAGGTGATCGCCGAGGCCTACAAGCTGCCGTCCCGGCCGGCGCCCGGCCGGGTCTTCGACCGCGCCTTCCTGCCGCTCCCGGCGGAGCGGCGCGCCACCCCCACCACCGGATGAGGTTGCCCATGACGTCCCGCTCCATCGACTGCGCCGCCCTGCTCGACGGTTCCGCCTACACGCTGCGCGGGCCGGGCCGGCTGACGCTCCGCGACGGGCGGATCGCCGCCGTGGAGGCGGCCGGCGGAACGGATGGGGCGGGAGCGGGGGCGGGGCGGCTGTTCGCCCTGCCGGCGCCGGTCAACGCGCACGACCACGGGCGGCCGGTCCGCCCCAGCTCCTTCGGGGCGGGCGGCAAGCCGCTGGAGGTGTGGATCCACTATCTGGCGCTGATGCCGGCGGTCGATCCCTATCTCGCCGCCGCCGCCGCCCTGGGGCGCAGCGCGCTGGGCGGCGTCGGGGCGGTGATGGTGCACCACACCCGCCCCCAGGGGCTGACCCCGCTGCCGGAGGAGGCGGCCGAGATCGCGCGGGCGGCGCGCGACATTGGCCTGCGCATCGCCTTCGCGGTGGCGCTGAAGGACCGCAACCCGCTGGTCTACGGCCCGTCGGAGGAACTGCTGGCCCTCCTGCCGGAGGAGGCGCGGCGGGAGTTCGCGCGCCGGATCGCGGCGCCGCCCCCGTCCACCGCCGACCAGATCCGGCTGGTGGAGGAGGTGGCCGCGGCGGCGGAGGGCGAACTGGTGGACGTGCAGTTCGGCCCGACCGGGGTGCAGTGGTGCTCGCCGGAGCTGCTGGAGGCGGTGGCCGACGCCTCCGCCCGCAGCGGCCGGCGCGTGCACATGCATTGCCTGGAATCGCGCTACCAGCGCGACTGGGCCGACCGCAACTTCCCCGACGGCCTGTTCCCGTACCTGAAGCGGATCGGCCTGCTGTCGCCCCGCCTGACGCTGGCCCACTGCACCTGGATCCGTCCCGAGGAGATCGACCTGCTGGCCGAGACCGGCGTGACCGTGGCCGTCAACACCGGCTCCAACCTCGGCCTGCGTTCGGGCGTCGCCCCGCTGGCCGAGATGGTGGCGCGCGGCTGCCGGGTGGCGCTCGGCCTCGACGGGATGACCGTGAACGAGGACGACGACGCCCTGGGCGAGATGCGGCTGGCCAACGCCCTGCACCGCGGCTGGGGGTTTGACAGCGCGGTGGAGGAGGGGGAGATGCTGCGCTTCGCCTTCGCCAACGGGCGCGCCGCCGTCACCGGGCGGGCGGAGGGCGGGGTCATCGCGCCCGGCCAGCCCGCCGACCTGCTGCTGCTCGATGCCGACACCCTCGATTCCGAACGGCTGCTGGAAGGGGTGGACCTGCGCAGCCTGCTGTTCGCCCGCGCCGGGGCCGGCCACATCGCCGAGCTGATCGTCGCCGGGCGCAGCGTGGTGAAGCGGGGCCGGGTGACCGGCATCGACCACGACGCCGTGCAGGCGGAGCTGCTGGCGCGGCTGCGCCACGGCATGGCCGGCAGCGCGGCGCTCCAGGCCGCCCTGCCGGCGCTGGAGGCGGCGATGCGGCGCTATTACGCCGCCGCCCCCTGCTGCTGACCGACCCTCCTTCCTCCCTCCCTCCTGCACCGCTCCCGTCTCCGGAACCCGACCCGCCATGCCGCTCGACCTCGCCCCGACGCCCGACCATGTCCATTGGGGCTTCTTCGATGGAAACCTGCCGCCGGTCGCCGAGATCGCCGGCGGCGACGTCGTGACGATCCGCAGCGTCAGCGGCGGCGCCGGGGAGCTGCCGCCCGAGGGGAGCGGCATGACCGTGCGGACGGAGCACCGCCGCGTGCTCGACGCCGTGGCGCCGGGGCCGGGGCCGCACATCCTGACCGGCCCGATCGCCGTCCGCGGGGCGGAGCCGGGGGATGCGCTGCGGGTCGAGATCCTGGAGGTGGCCCTGCTCGACGACTGGGGGTTCAACCTGATCCGTCCCGGCGCCGGCGCGCTTCCCGACCTCGTGCCCGAGGGGGGCTGCGTCCATCTGCCCATCGACCGGGCGCGCGGCGTCGTCCGGATGCCCTGGGGGCTGGAGATCCCGGCCCGACCGTTCTTCGGGGTCATCGGGACCGCCCCGCCGCCCTCGGCCGGGCGGCTGACCTCCATCGTCCCCGGCGCCTTCGGCGGCAACATCGACAACAAGGAGCTGACGGCGGGTGCGGTGCTCCATCTGCCGGTCTGGACCGCGGGGGCGCTGCTGTCGGTGGGGGACGGCCACGCCGTCCAGGGCGACGGCGAGGTCTGCCTGACCGCCGTCGAAACCGGGCTGGCCGGCCGCCTGCGCGTCGATCTGGTGAAGGGGGCCGGGCTGGCCGGACCCTGGGCGGAGACCCCGGACCACCTCGTCACCATGGGGTTCGACCCCGACCTGGACGAGGCGGCGCGGATCGCGCTGCGCGCCATGATCGCGCTCGTCACCGGCCGCACCGGCCTGTCCGCCGGGGACGCCTACCGCCTGTGCAGCGTCGCCGCCGACCTGCGGGTCACCCAGCTGGTGAACCGGCACAAGGGCATCCATGCCATGCTTCCGCGCTGGGCGCTGGCGGGGGCCGGCTGAGCGCAGGACGCCCGCCGGTTCCCCGCCGGTGCGGTGGGGGGCCGGCGGGGGGGGCGCGCGGCTCAGCGCAGGGTGATGGCGAAGGGCTGGGCGCCTTCCCACAGGACGAGGCGGCCCAGCTCCGGCAGGGACTCCAGGCCGGAGGTCAGCGTGATGGCGTGGTTGCCGGCGAGCTGGCCGACCTTGCTGGAGAAGTGGACGCCGCCGTAGGCGAGCAGGATTTCCGTCTCGCTGAGGCCGCCGGGGTAGAGGATGATCTGGCCCGGCGCCGGATGGCTGGTGTGGTTCTCGTAGGGGACGTCGAAGTCCGTGTTCCCGAGCGGCACCCACACGCCCTCGCCGCTCCAGCGGACATGGACGATCCGGCTGTGGAAGGGAAGCCGCGCGCGCAGCGCGGCGACCGTCTTCGGGGCGAGGGCGGTTTCGAAGCGCGCCTCGAAGCGGAAGGGACCCGCGGTGACGAGCAGCTCGCTCATGGCCGGGCCTCCGTCACCGGGGGGCGGCGGCGGTGACCGCCGCGATGGTCTTGTCCGTGTTGCGCGGCTCCGGCGCCGGCATCCGCTGGATCCCGTGCACCGAGCGGCCGTGGCCCTTGCGCTCCTCCACCAGCGCGCCGTCCCGCACGATGAAGGCACCGCGGACCAGCGTGTGCTTCAGCCGCCCCGTCACCCGGCGGCCGTGCCAGGGCGAGATGCGCGACAGGGAATGGAGCTTGAAGTCGTCGATCACCCATTCCTCCGCCAGGTCGAAGAGGGCGAGGTCGGCGTCGGCGCCGGGCAGGATGGCCCCCTTCTGCGGGTAGAGGCCGAAGCTCCTGGCCGGGGCTTCGGAGCTGGCGCGCACGTAGTCGCGCAGGTCCAGCCGGCCTTCCGCCACGGCGGTCAGCATCAGCGGCATCTGCGTCTCCACCCCGGGGAAGCCGCAGTCGCAGTCCCAGATCACCGGCCGGGTCTTCTCCTCCGGCGTGTGGGGGGCGTGGTCGGTGGCGATCATGTCGATGGTGCCGTCCTTCAGCGCCGCCCACAGCGGCTCGTGGCAGTCGGCCTCGCGCACCGGCGGGTTCACCCGGATGACGCCCTTGCAGCGCGCGTAGTCCTCGGTGCTCAGCATGAGGTAGTGCGGCCCGGTCTCGCCGGTGACGTCCACGCCCCTGGCCTTGGCCTCGGCGAGCGGGCGAAGCTCCTCCTTGGAGGAGATGTGCAGGATGTGGATGCGCGCGCCCGTCCATTCGGCCAGGGTCGCCGCCCGCTCCACCGCCTCCACCGCGACGACGGCCGGGCGGGACTCCAGATGGGCCAGCGGATCGTTGCGGCCGGCGGCGCGCAGGCGCTTCTCGCGGCGCTCCATGATGGTGTTGGTTTCGGCGTGGAGGCTGACGCGCTTGCCGGTCGGGGCCACCCGCTCGAACAGCTCCAGCATGGCGCCGGTGTCCGGCGACGGGATGCGCCCGAAGGTGTTCCCCATGTAGAGCTTGAAGCCGATGACCCCGCCTTCGGCCAGCGCCTCCACATGGTCGAGCGACTCCTCGCCCAGCACCGCGTAGAGGCCGTAGTCCACATAGGCCTTCTCGGCGGCGATGGCGTGCTTGGCGGCCAGGATCTCCGGCGTCGCCACGGTCGGAACCGTGTTCGGCATGTCGAAGACGGTGGTCACCCCGCCGAAGGCCGCGGCGATGGTGCCGCTCGACCAGGTCTCCTTGTGGGTGTAGCCGGGATCGCGGAAATGCACGTGGACGTCGATCCCGCCGGGCAGGATGGCGAGCCCGGTCGCGTCCAGCGTCTCGGCCGCCGGCGGCATCGCCTCCGGGGCGCCGACGGCGGCGATCCTGCCGTCGCGGATGGCGATGCTGGCCGGGAACCGTGCGGCCGAGGTGACGACCTCGCCACCGTGGATCACGAGGTCGGCAATGGGGTCGGTTGCTGCCACCGGATGGTCCTTCATCGTCTCTGGTCCGGAATGGGTGTGGGCGGTCGCGGCGCCGGCCTTCGGCCGGCTTGTGCCGCGTCGCGGATGGTCGAAGGCTAAGGCGGCCGCGCGGCACCGCTCAAACGCCGTTTTTTGGCTGGGGTGTTTACAAAAAGTCTACAGCCCCGCGGAGCCGCGGCGCTTGCGCTGCCCTGCGGATCGGCGCTGGATTGTCGTCTCCGAGTGTGGGGTTCCGGGTCTGTGGAAGGCTGGAGGCGGTCCGGCATGAACGATCAACGGCGCGCGGCGTGCGCAGGCGGGGGACGAGGGGCGAGGATCCATTCATGGATCCATTCACGGATCCGCTCATGGATCCGTTCATGGAAGCAGGGGTGGGCGCGGCCGTGGGCTGCGCTGGTCCTGGCGGTCCTGCCGCTGTGCGCCGCCGCGGCGGCGGGCGAGGGGCGGCCGGCCGTCGTCACCGTGCTGACCTCCTTTCCCGACGGGTTCTACGAGCCGGTGCGCAAGGCGTTCGAGGCGGCGCATCCCGAATGGCGCCTGCGCGTGGTCAACGCCAAGACCACGGCGGCGATCAGCCAGTTGCAGGACCGCGCGGAGGAGGCGGTCGACGTCTTCTGGGCGTCGGCTCCCGACGCTTTCGAGGTGTTGAAGGCGGCCGGGCGCCTCTCTCCCATCGCGCCGCGCCAGACCGGCGCCCCGCCGGCCATCGGCAACCAGCCGATCGACGACCCCGACGGCACCTATCTGGGATTCGCCCTGTCCGGCTACGGGCTGGTGTGGCACCAGCCCTATCTGGACCGCCACGGCATCGCGGCGCCGCGGCGCTGGGAGGATCTGCGCCGCCCCGACTACGCCCGCCACCTCGGCATCACCGCGCCGTCGCGCTCGGGCACCATGCACCTGATGGTCGAGACGGTGCTCCAGCTCCACGGCTGGGAGCGCGGCTGGGCGACCTGGCTGGAGATCGCCGGCAACCTCGCCACGGTGACCGCGCGCAGCTACGGCGTGGTGGACGGCGTCGCCAAGGGGCGCTTCGGCGTCGGGCTGGCCATCGACTTCCTGGGGCAGGCCGGCGGCCCGCGCGAGGGCGGACGGGATGAGGGGCTGCGCTTCGCGGCCCCCGCCGACAACCTGTTCCTGCCGGCCAGCGTGGCGATCCTGCGCAACGCCCCCAACCCGCGGGGGGCCGGCGCCTTCGTCGACTTCCTGCTGTCGCCGGACGGGCAGGGGCTGATGCTGCGCCCCGACATCGGGCGGCTGCCGGTGCGCCCCGACGCCTACGCCGCGGCGCCGGCCGGCTACCCCAACCCCTACGCGCGCGAAACCGGCGACGACCGCTTCCTTTTCGACCGCGCCCTGTCCAGCCGCCGCTACGAGCTGGTGAACCTCCTCTTCGACGAGCTGATCACCTTCCGCGTGAAGACCCTGAACCGGGTCTGGCGCCTGATCCACGACGGCGAGGGCCGGTTGGCGGCGCGCTTCGATCCGGTCGCCGCGGACCTGCTGCGCCGGGCGCGCGCGGCGGCCACCGCGGTTCCGGTCGGCGCCGCCGAGGCCGCCGATCCCGCCGTCTCCGCGGCCCTGCGGCGGCCGGCGCGCGGCCTGCCGGTGTCCTCCCGCCAGGCGGAGCTTGAGGCGGCCTGGCGCGCCTTCTCCAAGGACCGGCTGGACGAGGCGCTGTCGGCGGCCGAGCGCGCCCTGGTCATCCTGCGGGCGGCGGCGGGCGAGGGGGTGTGGCCGTGAGCGCGCTGGAAGGGCGGGAGGCGCTGGCCGGCGGCGTCCGGCCGTTGCGCTTCGGCATCCGGGTCCGGCTGTTCCTGGCCTTCGTCGGGGTCGCCGCCCTGTCGGTGGTGGCCTGCGGGCTCGGCTGGCTGTCCTACGACCGGCTGGGCGGGACGCTGGACGAGTTCGCCGAGAGCCATCTGCCGGCCCTCGGCCTCGCCGCCCGGCTGGCGGAGGAGGGCGGGGCGATCATCGCCACCGCCCCGATCCTGGCGGGGACCCGGAGCGAGGCGGAGATGGACGCCATCCGCGACGCGCTCGGCCGCCGCCTGGCCGCGCTCAGCGCGCTGACCGATGCCATCGAGGGCGGCGTGCCCGGCCTGCGCCCGGTGGTCGACGCGCTGGGCCACAATCTGTCCGACCTCGACCGCAGGGTGCGCCACCGGCTGGAACTGGCCCGCCGCAACCACGAGGCGGTCGAGCGCCTGCGCTGGCTGCACGCCGGCTTCCTCGACGAGATCGAGCCCCTGGTCGCCGACGCCCGCTTCAACATCGAGAGCGCGCTGGCCTCGGTGGAGGACGGCCGGCGCTCCGCCGCCGCGGTGCGCACGCTGCGCGAGGAGAACCGGCGCAGCGAGGCGGTCCTCCAGATCGGGGCCAACGGCAACCTCGCGGTGGGGCTGATCGCCCGCGCCGCGACGCTGGCCACCGCCGAGGAGCTGGACGACAACGCCGGCTTCCTGGAGGAGACCGCCGACCGCCTCCAGCGCGACCTTGCCGCCCTGACCGACTGGCGCGACGGGGTGTCGCTGGGGCAGATGGTGGCCCGGCTGCTCGACCTCGCGCGCGGCGCCGACAGCGTGCCGGCCCTGCGCCGGGAGGAGCTGGAGGCCGCCGTCCGCGGCCAGGCCCTGCTCGCCGAGAACCGCGGGATCGTGGCCCGCCTGAACGGCCTGATCGCCCGCCAGGTGCAGGCGGTGGAGACCGACTCCCGCGCCGCGGCGGCGCGCTCGGCCCAGGCCATCGCGCTCGGCCGCTCGGCCCTGCTGGCCTGCGCCGCGGTCAGCCTGCTGGTGGCGGTTCTGGTGGCCTGGCTCTACGTCAACCGCAACCTGATCTCCCGCCTGACCCGGCTGGGGACGGCGGCGCGCGCCATCGCCGCCGGCGACCTCAAGGCCGCGATCCCGCTGGGCGGCGGCGACGAGCTGGCGGAGATGGCGGCCGCCCTGCGGGTCTTCCGCGACACCGCCGTCGCGGTGGAGGAGGCCAACGCCCAGGCCATCATCGACAACGCCCAGGCCGGCCTCGCCACCACCGACCCCGACGGCGTCATCGAGTTCGTCAACCCGCTGGCCGCCGCCCTGATCGCGCCGCCCCCCGGGCGCGGCGGCGGGCGGCTGGCCGACCGTCTGGACGCGGAAGGGGCGGCCCGCGTCGCCGCCTTCTTCGCCGAGGCCCGCAACCGGCCCGACGAGGCGGCGCCGGCCCTCTCCATCCTCACCGCCGGCCGGCGGCCGGACGGCGGGCGGGTGCCGGTGCAGGTCAGCCTGCGGCCCTTCTGGCGGCGCCAGCAGCAGCGCTTCATCGTGACCCTGACCGACATGACCGAGCGGGTGGAGGCGCAGCACATCCTGGAACGGACGGTGCGCGAGCGCACCGCCGACCTGCTGACCACCAACGACCGGCTGGAGCGCGCCATCGCCGAGCACCGGCGCACCGAGCGCGATCTGCGCGAGGCCCAGGCCGAGCTGGTCCAGGCCGGCAAGCTGGCGGCGCTGGGCCAGCTCGCCGCCGGCGTCGGGCACGAGCTGAACCAGCCGCTGGCGGCCATCCGATCCTACGCCCACAACGGGCGCAAGCTGATCGAGCGCGGCCGGGTGGCGGAGGCCGACGGCAACCTCGCCAGGATCGTCGACCTCACCGCGCGCATGGCCAACATCACCAACCACCTGAAGCGCTTCGCCCGCCGGCCCGAAGCCCGGCTGGGGGCGGTGGAGCTGGCGCCGGTGGTGCAGGGCGCCCTGTCGCTGTTCGGCAACCGCCTGCGCGAGGAGGCGGTGGCGGTGGAGGTGGCGTTGCCCGACAGCCCCTTGCGGGTCCGCGCCGAGGAGGTGCGGCTGGAGCAGGTGCTGGTCAACCTGCTGAGCAACGCGCTCGACGCCGTGGCCGGGGCGCCGCTCCGCCGCATCGCCATCCACGCCGCGCCGGCCGGCGACGGGCCGGACGGGGAGGCGGTCCGCATCGAGGTGCGCGACAGCGGCCCCGGCATCCCCGCCGGGCTGGCCGGGCAGATCTTCGACCCCTTCGTCACCACCAAGCCGGTCGGAACGGGACTCGGACTCGGCCTCTCGATCTCGTACAACATCGTCCGCGATTTCGGCGGGGTGCTGTCGGTGGCCGACAGCGGCCCCGGCGGGACCGCCTTCGCCCTGACCCTGATGCGCGCCCCGGACCCCGACCGATGACCGTGCTGCTGATCGACGACGACCCCGAAGTGCTGGATTCCGGCCGCCAGACGCTGGAGCTGGAGGGCTTCGCGGTGGAGGCGGCGACCGCGCCGGAGGCGGCGCTCGGCCGCCTCGGCCCCGCCTGGCCGGGCGTGGTGGTGACCGACGTGCGCATGCCGGGGCTGGACGGCTTCGCGCTGCTGGAGCGGGTGCGCGCGGTGGACGCCGAGGTGCCGGTGGTGCTGGTCACCGGCCACGGCGACATCGCCATGGCCATGCGGGCGGTGCGCGAGGGCGCCTACGACTTCATCGAGAAGCCGGCCGAGCCCGACCATCTGGTCGAGGTGGTGCGGCGCGCCCTGGCCCACCGCGCGCTGGTGCTGGAGAACCGGCGCCTGCGCGCGCGGCTGGACGGCGGCGGGCTGGAAACGCGGATCATCGGCCGTTCCCCGGCGATCGAGCGCCTGCGCGCCACCGTGGCCAACCTCGCCGACGCCGAGGTGGACGTCCTGCTGTTCGGCGAGACCGGCACCGGCAAGGAGCTGGTGGCGCGCAGCTTGCACGAGGGCGGGCGGCGCCGCGCCGGCAACTTCGTGGCGCTCAACTGCGGGGCCATGCCCGACAGCATCATCGAGAGCGAGCTGTTCGGCCACGAGCCCGGCGCCTTCACTGGCGCCCAGGCCCGGCGCATCGGCAAGCTGGAGTACGCCGCCGGCGGCACCCTGTTCCTCGACGAGATCGAGAGCATGCCGATGCACCTCCAGGTCAAGCTGCTGCGCGTGCTCCAGGAGCGGGCGATCGAGCGGATCGGGGCCAACCGGACCATCCCGCTCGACCTTCGGGTGGTCGCCGCCACCAAGGTGGACCTGCTGCGGCTGGCGGCCGAGGGGCGGTTCCGCGAGGATCTCTATTACCGGCTGAACGTGGTCACGGTGCCGCTGCCGCCCCTGCGGGAGCGGCGGGACGACGTGCCGCTGCTGTTCCGGCACTTCCTCGACGCCGCCGCCGCCCGCGGCCGCCGCCCGGCGCCGCCGCTGGAGCCGGCGCTTCTGGCCCGCCTCGCTGCGCACGGCTGGCCCGGCAACGTCCGC
>JAEZHQ010000329.1 GCA_023416455.1 Pseudomonadota bacterium
GGCCAAACCGGCCGAGGCGCCGGCCGCCGCCAAGCCGGCCGATGCCCCCGCCGCCGGCGGTTCCCATCCGTCCATCGCCGCGCTGGACGCCCACCGCGAGCTGGCCGGACCCGACGGTCCGCTGGCGACGGCCCACCTGCGCCCCTCGCGCGGGTCCGCCGCCATGCCCCAGGGCGTGCAGGCCCAGATGGCGGTGCACATCCAGAGGAACGTGTCGGAGGGCAACGACCAGTTCACCATCAACCTGCGCCCGGCCGAGCTGGGCCGCATCGACATCCGCCTGGAATTCGCCGCGGACGGCCGGATCAGCGCGATGGTCGCCGTCGAGAAGGCGCAGACCCTGGAGCTTCTCCAGCGCGACAGCCGCAGCCTGGAACGCGCCTTGCAAGACGCGGGTCTGAAGGCGGACAGCGACAGCCTCAACTTCAGCCTGCGCGGTGAGGGCGGCAACCCGTTCCAGGAGGACGGCCGACGCGGCGGCTCCGGCCGGCGCGGGCGCGGCCTCGCCGGGACGGGCGAGGCGGAGGATGCGGCCGCCTACAGCGTGACGCTGGCCCCCGGCCGCGTCGACATCCACGCCTGACCATTCCGGCCCAAGCCGCAAGGACCACCACCATGACCACGACCAACACCGACTACGGCACCAACTGGAACATGAACCAGTACGGCGCGGCCAAGACCGGCAACTCGAACAAGACCGGCGGCGCGGAAAAGACCGATGCCGAGCAGAAGCTGGACGTCGCGGTCAAGGGACTGGGCGACAACTTCGAGCACTTCCTGAAGCTGCTGACCACCCAGATGCAGAACCAGGATCCGCTGAAGCCCATGGACACCAACGACATGACCAAGCAGCTGGTCGAGTTCGCCAACGTGGAGCAGAACATCGGCACCAACAGCCGCCTGGACAAGCTGCTGAAGCTGCAAGGCGCATCGACCGCCTCGACCAACCTCGCCTATCTCGGCCGCATGATCACCTTCGAAGGGGACAGCTTCGACTACACCGAGGGCATGACCCAGGCGCCGCTCGGCTACGAGCTGGAGACCGCGGCCAAGTCGGTGCGAGTCGACATCCTGGACAGCGCGGGCCGGACGGTGCGCAGCCTCCCCGGCGAGACCAAGGCCGGCACCAAGCATGTGGTCGACTGGGACTTCAAGGACGACCAGGGCATCCCGGTGGCGCCCGGCGCCTACCGCCTCAACATCGCGCCGACCGGGGAGAAGGAGGACGACTACATCAAGTCCAAGACCTACACCTTCGGCGTGGTCAACGGAATCAGCAGCGGCAAGGACGGCGAGACCGCGGTCACCGTCGGCAGCGTCGAGGTGCCTCTCTCCACCATCACCAAGGTCTATTGATGGCAGGGCCGGACCGACCTGACGTCTGGCCCGGGCATTTCCGGCCCAGGCATTTCCGGCCCGGGTAATTCTGGCCCAGGCATTTCCGACCCAGGCAGTTCCGGCCCTTCCATATCCGGCCGCGGCCGCGCGCCCACATGGGCGCGATCACATGAGCGCAGATGGGCGCGAAGAAGGCCCGCGGAGCCGGGCGGAGACGCGCACACGCCCACCCCCGCCCGGCTTTCACCGCTCAATAATTGCATTGGGGCGTTTGCTTGAAGCCTAAACCATTAACCCTATCGTTTAGGCATTTGTTAAGCGAAGGGGGGTAGGTTACCACCAAATCGTGGAATACACTGCTGATGGTGGAGCGTCCGCGCATGTCATCTCGCGAGCTTGAATTAAGCGACGATGGCTCCAGTGGAGCGTCGGTCATCGGTCCGGCAGGACGGCCAATGACGGAAAATGATCTTCCCCCTCCCGATACCAAGCGCTGGGTCATGCGGCGCAAGGCGGAGGTGGTGGCCGGCGTGCGCTCGGGGCTCATCAGCCTTGAGGAGGCGTGCCGCCGCTACACCTTATCGGTGGAGGAGTTTCTGTCCTGGCAGCGGCTGATCGACAGCCACGGCATGCGGGGCCTGCGCGCCACGCGGTTGCAGGATTACCGCGGCGGACAGCCCCCTGTGCGCGCCCGCATGGCGAGCACAGCCGCGGAGTAGCCCGCCGCCCGGGCGCCCGGGCACCTCACGAGGGTGCGGCACGACGACGCCGCTCACCCCCGGGGCGTAGCGTTTGCGCAACCGGCGCCCGCTCCGGACGCACCGCCCGGCGGAGCCGCGCAGGCCGCCTCGATCAGCGCCTCGGCCGCCGACACCGCGGCGGCACCGGTGTCCTCGGGTCCCAGCACCCCCCCGCCCGCATAGGCCCCCTCCATCAGAAGCTGGAGATGACCGGCGAGCCGGTCCGGATCGGTGGCCCCCGCCTCCGCGGCCAGGGCGCGCAGGCGCGCGCGCACGCCGCGCCGGTGGGCCTGCACGATCGCGCGCCCGGGGTGATCGTGGTCGCGGAACTCGACCGCGGTGCTGATGAACGGACAGCCGCGGAAGCCCGGCCGCTCGATCCAGTGGCCGAGCGCCGTGAACAGCGCCTTGAGCTGGGCCTTGGGGTCGCCCGGATGACGCGCCGTCACCCGCTCCCACCAGGCCCGGTAGCGCTCCTCGATCCCTTCCAGATAGGCGCAGACCAGCTCGTCCTTGGAAGCGAAGTTCCGGTACAGGCTCATCTTCGCCACGCCGGAGCGGGCGATGATGGTGTCCACGCCGACGGCGCGGATTCCCTCCCGATAGAACAGCTCGGCCGCCGTCTCCAGGATCCGCTCGCGCGCCGGCTTCTGCTCCCCGTCCACCATCACCCGCTCCCCGCCCGCGATCCCGTTGACAATGCGACAGGCCGGTCCCTACCATGAATGAGACAGACCTGTCTCTATCATAAGCCCCCCGGGCGGCAGTGGAAAGCGCCGCCGCACCGGGCCACCGACGGAGGGTTCCGACCGATGCGCTACCTCGACGACCTCTCGCCCGGCGACCGCTTCACCGGCGGCCCGGTGACGGTGACCACGGAGGACATCATCGCCTTCGCCCGCTCCTTCGACCCCCAGCCCTTCCACCTCGACCCCGAGGCGGCCAGGGACAGCGTGTTCGGCGGGCTGGCGGCGAGCGGCTGGCACACCGCCGGGCTGACCATGCGCATGATCGTCGGCAGCACCAGCCGCCTGGCCGGCGGCTATGTCGGGATGGGCGTGGAGGCGGTGAACTGGCCCAAGGCCACGCGGCCCGGCGACACGCTGCGCATCGAGAGCGAGATCCTGGAGGTCCGCCCCTCGGCCAAGCGCCCCGACCGCGGAATCGCGCGGGTCCGCACCACCACCTTCAACCAGCAGGACGAGGTGGTGCAGGTCATGACCGCCAACCTGCTGGTGCCGCGCCGGAGCGGCGCCGGGGATGGGGCGGCGGACACCTGAAGCCCGCCGGGGGCGTGGACGGCGTCCGGGCGGCGTCCGGGCGCCCGTCGGATGGAAGATTCTCGGAGGAGGGAGGGGAATGGTGGGCGCACAAGGACTCGAACCTTGGACCCGCTGATTAAGAGTCAGCTGCTCTACCAACTGAGCTATGCGCCCATCGCTTGCACCGGTGGCGACGGTTCCCCGCATCGGCTCCGCGGCTTTGGCCTGCCCGGCCCCGGCCTTGGCGGTTTCGACTAGGTTCCCGTCCGGCCAAGCCGTTGCCCCGGCCGGTGTGGCGCGGTTTATAGCCAAGGGCCTGGGCCTTGTCGACAGCAAAATCGACCGGTCCGGCATTTTTTCGGTGGCCTTCCCTTTGCGGCGGGCAGCCGGTATCACCCTCCGACGCAGGGGGAGGAGCGGGTCATGGCGGGCTGGACCGAGGGCTATGTGGGCGGGATCGACTACATCCGCGCCTTCTACCGCGAGCTGTCGCCGGCCCTGCTGTGCTTCGGGCTGCTGCTGCGCGGCTACCGCCCCCCGGCGGCGCCGGACGGCCCCTTCGCCTACGCCGAGCTGGGCTGCGGCCACGGCCTGACCAGCGCCGTCCTGGCCGGCGCGCTGCCGGCCGCGCGCTTCGAGGCGGTGGACTTCAACCCCGCCCACATCGCCGGCGCGCGCCGCCTCGCCGCGGAGGCCGGGCTCGGCAACGCCGTCTTCCTGGAGGAAAGCTTCGCCGACCACGCCCGGCGCGACGGGCCGGACCTGGACATGGTCGCCCTGCACGGGGTCTGGTCCTGGGTCAGCGCCGGGAACCGCGCCATCCTGGTGGAGGTGCTGCGCCGCCGGCTGAAGCCCGGGGGGCTGCTGTTCGTCAGCTACAACGCCCTGCCCGGCACGCTCGCCTACCTTCCGCTGCGCCGCATCCTGGTGGAGCACACGGCCGACCGGGCCGGTCCCCTGCCCCGGCGGATCGAGGAGGCGGTGGCCTTCGCCGGGCGGCTCGCCGCGCTCAACGCCGGCTGGTTCGCCCAGGCTGATGCGGTGCCGGACCGCGTGGAATCGCTGAAGCGCAAGACCCCCAACTACATCGCGCACGAGTACCTGAACAGCGACTGGACCGCCTTCTACCACGCCGACGTCGCGCGCGCGCTGGCCGGCGCCAAGCTGGATTTCGCCGGCCCCGCCGTGCCCATGGAACAGATCGACGAGCTGAGCCTGTCGCCCGAGGCGCTGGCGATGCTCGGCGAGGCCCACGACCCGGCCTACCGCGAGACCCTGCGCGATGTCCTGAGCAACCGCGGCTTCCGCCGCGACCTGTTCGTGAAGGGAGCCGAGCGGCTGACGCCGGCCGAGCGCTCGGCGCGGCTGCGCGCCACCCGCTTCGCCCTGCTGGTGCCGCCCGACGCGCTTCCGGAGGTCGCCATCACGCCGGCCGGGCGCATCCCCTTGCCGCCCGACCTCCACGGCCCCCTCGCCGAGGCGCTGGCCGCGGAGCCGCGGTCGCTCGGCGCGCTTCTGGCCCTCCCCGCGCTGGCCCGGCACGGCGAAGAGGCGGTGCTCCGCGCGCTGATGATGCTGACCAGCCTGGCGCTGGCCGCCCCGGCCCTCGCCGAGGACGGCCTCGCCGCCCGCCGGGACGCCGCCGGCCGCTTCAACGCCGCCATTCTCGAACGCTGCCGGGCCGGCGAGGAGTCCGGCCACCTCGCCTCCCCCGTCCTGGGTTCCGGAGTGGCGGTGTCGCGCATCGAGGCGTTGTTCCTGCTGGCACGGCGGCTGGGGGCGGAGCCGGCGGCCTTCGCCTGGGAACAGCTCGCCGCCGAGGGGCTGGCGCTGCGGCGGGACGGCGCGCCGCTGGCGACGGAGGCGGAGAATCTGGCGGAGCTGCGCGGGCGCTGGGACGGCTTCGCGCGGCGCCGGCTGCCGCTTCTGCGGACCCTGGGCGTCGCCTGAGCGCGGACCGGGAGCACCAGCGCCCGCCGGTTTTCGAGCCCGCCGGTCCCGAGCACGGGCGTCGGGCGGCCGGCTTATCCCCGCGACCGCTCCGCCGGCGGCGGCGGGGGCGGGGCGCCGTCCGCCACGGCGGCGCGGCCGGGGTCGCGCTTCTGGCATTCCAGCAGGATGTCGCGCGCGATCGGCGCCGCCACCGTGGAGCCGCCGCCGCCATGCTCGACGAACACCGAGCAGGCGTAGCGCGGCGCGTGAACCGGGGCGTAGGAGGTGAACAGGGCGTGGTCGCGCTCCCGCCAGGGCAGATCCTCGTTCTTGCGCACGCCGGTGCTGCGCTCGGCCATGGTGATGCGGCGCACCTGGGCCGAACCGGTCTTGCCGGCCATCTCGAAGCCGGGCTCGGTGATGCGCGACTTGAAGGCCGTGCCGGTCGGGCTGTTGGTCACCTCGAACAGGCCGCGCAGCACCAGATCGAGATTCTCCTTCTTCACCCCGATCGTCGGCCAGACCGTCTGTTCCGACGACAGCGCCTTGATCTGCTTGGTCAGGTGCGGTTTCACGGCGTAGCCGCCGTTGGCCAGCCGCGCGGTCATCGCCACCAGCTGGAGCGGGGTCGCCAGCACATAACCCTGGCCAATGGCGGCGATCAGCGTCTCCCCGGGGGTCCAGGGCTTGCCGAGCGCCCCCTTCTTCCACTCCACCGAGGGGACCAGGCCCGGCCGTTCGTGCGGCAGGTCGAGGCCGGTCGGCGCCCCCATGCCGAAGCGGTGCGACATCTCCGCGATGCGGTCGATGCCGATGCGCCGCGCCACGTCGTAGAAGAACACGTCGCAGGAGTGGCGCAGCGCGCCGACCACGTCCATCGTCCCGTGGCCGCCCTTCTTCCAGCAGTGGAAGCGGTGGTCGCCCAGATCCATGTGGCCCGGGCAGTAGACCGAATGGTTGCGGCTGATCAGGCCGGATTCCAGCGCCGCCAGCGCCACCACCGGCTTGAAGGTGGAGCCCGGCGGATACTGTCCGGCCACCGCCTTGTTGCTGAGCGGGGTCGCCGGGTTGGACAGCAGCTCCTCCCACAGCTCGGCGTTGATGCCCATGGTGAACTGGTTGGGGTCGTAGCTGGGGTGCGAGCACAGCGCGTAGACGCCGCCGGTGTGCACGTCCATCACCGCGGCCGACGCGCTGACCTCCTGCGCAAGGCGCTGCTGGACGAACTGCTGGAGGCCGATGTCGATGGTCAGCTGGACCTCGCGGCCGGGCTGGCCCTCGTCGCGTGACAGCTCGCGGATGACGCGGCCGACCGCGTTGACCTCCAGCTGGCTGGTGCCGGCGGTGCCGCGCAGCGCCTTCTCGTGGTACTTCTCCACCCCGGCCTTGCCGATCCGGAAGCCCGGCAGCGACAGCACGGGGTCGCCGTTCAGCTCCGCCTCGGCCACCGCCCCCACATAGCCCAGGATGTGCGCGGTCGAATTGGCGTAGGGATAATGGCGGATCTCGCCGACCTCGATCGCCACCCCCGGGAGGTCCGGGGTGTTGGCCTCAATGGTGGCGACCTGCTCCCAGGTCAGGTTCTCGCGCACGGTCACCGGAACGAAGCGGCGCTTGCGTTGCAGCTCGCGCATGACGCGGCGCCGGTCGCCGTCGGTCAGCGGCACGATCCGGGAGATCTGGTCGAGCGTCTCCTGGATGTTGCGCGTCCGCTCGGAGACCACGACGACCCGGTAGTTCTGCTGGTTGACGGCGAGCGGGACGCCGAAGCGGTCGACGATCGGCCCGCGCGAGGGGGCGACCAGCCGCAGGCTGATCCGGTTCTCCTCGGCGAGCATCGTGTATTTCTGCGATTCCAGAACCTGAAGGTAGTAGAGCCGCCCGACCAGGGCGGACAGCCCGGCCAGCTTCAGCCCGCCCAGCACCAGGGTGCGGCGCCCGAGCAGGCGGTAGCGGTCGGTGTCCCGGTCCAGGGAGCTCATCGCACGGTCATCCCTGCAAGAACGCGCGATGCACGCGGATCAGGAACCAGGCCACGGCCGGGAAGGTGGCGATGGTCAGCAACGCCTGGAACAGCACCGGCTTGAAGGGCAGCACCATGGCGTTCAGAATCGAGAAGGCCAGCCATTGGACGCACGCCGCCCCCATCATCACCATTGCGAATCCGAGCCACATCAGCGCGAAGGCGCTGGCCAGCAGGATCCGCCGCTGGACCTGGACGGCCCAATGCACGAGCACCAGCACCAGCGCGTTCACGCCCAGCGGGCCGCCGGTCAGCAGATCCTGGAGCAGACCGATGAGAAAGGCCGAACCCGGCCGCATCAGATCCGGCCGGTGGATCGCCCAGTAATAGACCGCCACCGCGGTCAGGAACGGCGCCACCGGCGTATAGGACGGCAGCGGAACCGGAACCAGACCGAGCAGGACCAGCATCACGGTCACGGCGAAGGGGGCGAGGTTGCGCCCCGTCTTGTCCAGCCGGTGCCAGAAGGAAACGGTCATTTCCATTCGGTCGGGGCATTCCCGTCGGATCCGGGCAGGCCGAAATCCACAAGACGCAGGTGTTCGATGCGCGCCAGGTCGACGTTCGGCTGCACCCGCACCCCGCGCTCGCCCGCCGAGGCGACGATGCCCACGGCGATGCCGGGCGGGAACAGGCCGCCATGGCCGGAGGTGACCACCCGCTCGCCCACCTGGACCGGCGCCTCGGGCGGCAGGTAGAGAAGGCGCGCCTGGTCGGAATTGTCGCCGGCCAGCACCGCGCGATGGCGCGAGCTTTCCAGCGCCACCGGGATGCGGGCGTTGATGTCGGTGAGCAGGAGGATGCGCGCCGACCACTCCCCCACCTCCACGACCCGGCCGACCAGCCCGGCGCCGGCGATGGCCGCCTGCCCCTTGCGCACCCCGTCGCGGCGGCCGGCGGTCACCACCAGCGTGCGCAGGAAGGAGCTGCCGGGGGCGGCGATGACGCGGGCGGTGATGAAGGACGCGGACGGCTCGGGCGTGGCGCGCAGCAGCGAGCGCAGGCTGGCGTTCTCCGCCTCCAGCCGCAGGGCCGCCTGCTTCCATTGCAGGAGGCGCGCGTTCTCGGCCTTCAGGCGCCGGTTCTCCTCGAAGGCGTTCCGCACCTCGACCATCGACTCCACCACATGGGCGGCGGTGGCGGCGGGACGGGAGATGGCGTCGAGGATGGGGGAGAAGGCATCGGTGACGCGGGCCCGCGCGTCGTCCACGGACAGGGCGTCGATCTTGCCGGCCATCATCAGGGCGATGGAGGCCAGGACGAGGATCAGGAAGGAGAAGCGCTGGGCCAGGGCCCGCAGCGGCGCGGCAAGGCGTACGACGGATCCGGAGGTGCGCGGCTTCACAGGCTCATCCCGTCCAGGTACGCGGCACCCCCGGTGCGCCGTCACGATGGCTCAAGGCACCGGGGTGTCCGTTCGAGGAATACACCAATCAGTAAGTGCTGACCAAGACGTTTCGCAGGGTCTTCATCTCCTCCAGCGCCCGGCCCGTGCCCAGCGCGACGCAGGACAGCGGGTCGTCGGCGATGGACACCGGCAGCCCCGTGGCGTGGCGCAGCACGAAGTCGAGGTTGCCGAGCAGGGCGCCGCCGCCGGTCAGCACGATGCCCTTGTCCACGATGTCGGCGGCCAGTTCGGGCGCGGTGTGCTCAAGCGCCACCTTCACCGCCTCGACGATGGCCGAGACCGGCTCGGCCAGGGATTCGGCGATCTGCCGCTCGGAGATGATCAGCTCCTTCGGCACGCCGTTCATCAGGTCGCGGCCCTTGATTTCGAGGATGCGGCCCTCGCCGTCCTCCGGCGGGCAGGCCGACCCGATCTCCTTCTTGATCCGCTCGGCCGAGCCTTCGCCGACCAGCAGGTTGTGGGTGCGGCGGATGTAGCCGATGATGGCCTCGTCCATCTTGTCGCCGCCCACCCGCACGGAGCGGGAATAGACGATGCCGCCCAACGACAGGACGGCCACCTCGGTGGTGCCGCCGCCGATGTCGACGACCATGGAGCCGGTCGGCTCGGTCACCGGCAGGCCGGCGCCGATGGCCGCGGCCATCGGCTCCTCGATCAGGAACACCCGGCGCGCCCCGGCGGCCTCGGCCGATTCCTGGATGGCCCGGCGCTCGACGGCGGTGGAGCCCGACGGCACGCAGATGATCACCTGCGGGCTGGCGAAGCTGCGCCGGTTGTGCACCTTCCGGATGAAGTGCTTGATCATCTCCTCGGCGACTTCGAAGTCGGCGATGACGCCGTCGCGCAAGGGGCGGATCGCCTGGATGTTGCCGGGGGTGCGCCCCAGCATCATCTTCGCCTCGTCGCCGACGGCGAGGACCTGCTTCTTGCCGCGCACGTTGGCGATGGCAACGACGGACGGTTCGTTCAGGACGATGCCGCGGCCCTTGACATAGACCAGGGTGTTGGCCGTCCCGAGATCGATCGCCATGTCAGCGGACAGCACGCCGAGCAGTTTGGAAAGCATGGACCCGACTAACTCTTCAATGCGGTTGAGACGGCCTTGCCGGCGGCGTGGAGGTCCACGACCGCCAACGGTTCGATAGACGAGCGCCCCATCGCGCTCAAGCGCCGAGCGCGACCGACGCGGCGCGCCGTCTGGGCGCAGCCGAATGGGTGCCGGCGAGAGACGTCATACGCGGTTCCTCAAGCGAGCCTGACAGGCACGTCGTCCATGAAAGCGGGGAGCCCCCATGGAAAACCGCCCTTCCTTCGAAGACCAGCCCCAAAGCGCATCAGACCCCGGATCGGCAGCGCAGCGCCGCGTTCCGGTGCCGTCACACTGGCGGCGCAGGGTTAATTTTTCGTCAACGACGAGGGGCGCCCCCTCGCCGCGCGGTCCATGGCCCCGCTCTCGCCGGGCGGTATCTCTAGGCTGATTCCCACCATGCCGCAACGGCTTTGTCGCCGCACGGAGCGGGTTGGCGACCGTCCGCAAACGCCTAATGGGACGGGCCATGGGGGACACCGGCGGCCGACTTGGCCGCGTGGTGGCCGGCTTCCAGCCGGTCCATCAGCGCCAGCAGCACGCCCGACACCACGAAGGCCATATGGATGATCACCAGCCACATCAGCTCCTCCTTGCTGACGTTGGCGATGTTCATGAAGGACTTCAGGAGGTGGATGCCCGAGATGGCGACGATCGAGGCGATGAGCTTCAGCTTGAGCCCGCCGAAATCGACCTTGCCCATCCACTCCGGCCGATCCTCGTGGCTGCCGACGTCGATCTTGGAGACGAAGTTCTCGTAACCCGAAAAGATCACCATCAGCAGCAGGTTGCCGGCCAGCGACAGGTCGATCAGCGTCAGCACGGCGAGAAGGACGTCCTTCTCCTGCATGTCCAGCACATGGGGGGCTATGTGGAGGAGTTCCTGAAGGAACTTCACCAGCAGGACGACCAGGGCCACGACCAGCCCCAGATAGAAGGGGGCCAGCAGCCAGCGGCTGGCGAAGATGACCTGTTCGAAACGGCGCTCGATCATGGTTGCCGGTGTCCGGAAGGGTTGGCGCGGGAGGGCCGGGCGGTGCGCCGCGACGACCGCCTTCTGCCATTTTTGCAGTGCAGAATCAACCGTCGCGCCGGTTGGCCCGCGGCGGGCGCGGGGGGGACTGGCCTCGCCCGCGATAAGGCGGTAAGGTCGCCCCCCGTATCCCGCAAGCCGCCGTTTTCGCCTGGGAGGCCATGAGCCTCCCGTTCGTGTTGAAGGGCCCCCTCTGGTGATGAAGAAACCCTCCCCGCACATCGTCACCGCCTTCGAGGACGCCATGAAGCGCCTGAAAGCCAGCATCGTGCAGATGGCGGGGGCCGCGGAAACCCAGCTCGACCAGGCGCTGGCCTGCCTCATCCAGCGCAACCCGGAACTGGCGCTCGCGATCGTGGAGTCCGACGCGCGGCTCGATTCCTACGAGCAGGAGATCGAGGCCAACTGCATGCGGATGCTGGTCCTGCGCCAGCCCGTCGCCGACGACCTGCGCGAGGTGATCGCGGCGCTGAAAATCTCCGGCAACCTGGAGCGCGTCGGCGACCATGCGGCCAACACCGCCCGGCGCGCCGCCGCCGTCGCCGGCCTTCCCGAATCCGCCCCGGCGGCGGCGCTGCCCTCGCTGGGCCGGCTGGTGCGCGAACGGCTGACCACGGTGATCGACGCCTATGTGGACGGCGATACGGAGGCGGCGCTGCGCGTCTGGCGCTCCGACGACGAGGTGGACGAGCTTTACACCAGCCTGTGCGACGCCATCATGCGCTCCGCCGCGCAGGCGCCGGAGCTGTTCACGCCCCACATGCACCTGCTGTTCATCGCCAAGAGCCTGGAGCGCATCGGCGACCACGCGACCAACATCGCGGAGGTCGTGCATTTCGTGGCGACCGGCCGCCCCCTGCTGGACGAGCGGCCCAAGGCCGACCGCTCGCGCGGACCGGCCGGCCTGTAGGACGTTCCCCTCCCCCGCTCTCCCCCCACCCCCTGCCCCACCCCGCGGAAGCGGGGCAAGGCCGGGATGGGGGCGGGGGCCACCGGTGGTGGGGGGGTATGGACCCCGCCGGGACTCAGTTCTTGGTCTTGTCGACCAGGCGGCGCTCGGCGATCCAGGGCATCATGGCGCGCAGCTTCTCGCCGACCTGCTCGATCGAGTGCTCGGCGTTGCGGCGGCGGGTCGCCTTGAAGGAGGGCTGGCCGGCCTTGCACTCCAGCATCCAGTCGCGCACGAAGCGGCCCGACTGGATGTCGTCCAGGACGCGCTTCATCTCGGCCTTGGTCTCGGCGGTGATGATGCGCGGGCCGGTCTTGTAGTCGCCATATTCGGCGGTGTTGGAGATCGAGTAGCGCATGTTGGCCATGCCGCCCTCATACATGAGGTCGACGATCAGCTTCACCTCGTGCAGGCACTCGAAATAGGCCATCTCCGGGGCGTAGCCGGCCTCGGTCAGCGTCTCGTAGCCGGCCTTGATCAGCTCGGTCAGGCCGCCGCAGAGCACCGCCTGCTCGCCGAACAGGTCGGTCTCGCATTCCTCCTTGAAGGTCGTCTCGATGATGCCGGCGCGGCCGCCGCCCACCGCCGAGGCGTAGGAGAGCGCGATGTCGAGCGCGTTGCCCGAGGCGTTCTGGTGCACCGCCACCAGGCAGGGGACGCCGCCGCCGCGCTGGTACTCGCCGCGCACCGTGTGGCCGGGCCCCTTCGGCGCGATCATGAACACGTCGAGATCGGCGCGCGGCTCGATCAGGTTGAAGTGGACGTTCAGGCCGTGGGCGAAGGCGAGCGCGGCGCCCTCCTTGAGGTTGGCGGCGAGGTCGTCGCGGTACAGGTCGGCCTGCAACTCGTCGGGGGTGAGGACCATCACCAGGTCGGCCCAGGCCGCGGCCTCGGCCGGGGTCATGACCGTGAAGCCGGCGGCCTCGGCCTTCTTGACGGTGGCCGAGCCCGGGCGCAGGGCGATGCGCACGTCCTTGACGCCGCTGTCACGCAGGTTGTGGGCGTGAGCGTGGCCCTGGCTGCCGTAGCCGACGATGACGACCTTCTTGCCCTTGACCAGGTTCACGTCGGCATCACGATCATAATAGACGCGCATTGGACTTTCCTCGGATTACGAACTGGGTTTCTCAAGCGGGCGCGCGCGGGGTCATGGCGCGGCGGAACTACTCCACCGGCGGCCGTTCCCCGTCAAGCGCGACGCCGCGCGGCGGACGGGAAAACGACGCCGGGACGGGTTCAGAAGCCGGTCGGCCCCTTCGACATGGCGACGACGCCGGTGCGGCTCGCCTCGACGAGGCCGAGCTGGGCCATCAGCCCGACGAAGTCGTCGACCTCGGCGGTGGTGCCGGTCAGCTCGAACACGAAGGAGGTCAGGGTGGCGTCCACCACCTTGGCCTTGAAGATGTCGGCCAGGCGCAGCGCCTCGATGCGCCGGTCGCCGGTGCCGGCCACCTTCACCAGGGCCAGCTCGCGCTCGACCGAGGGACCGTCGTCGGTCAGGTCATGGACCTTGTGCACGGGCACCAGGCGGTCGAGCTGAGCCTTGATCTGCTCGACCACCATGCGGGTCCCGGAGGTGACCAGCGTGATGCGCGAGAGGTGGTCGGCGTTGTTGACCTCGGCCACCGTCAGGCTCTCGATGTTGTAGCCGCGGCCGGAGAACAGGCCGATGACGCGGGCGAGCACGCCCGGCTCGTTGTCCACCAGAACGGCGATGGTGTGCTTCTCGATCTTCTCTTCCACGATCCTTACTCCCCTTCGTGCCCCGTTCATCCGCGATCAGACCAGAACCATGCCGTCTTCCGGCGTGGCGTCCGACGGGCTGTCCTCCGGGCCGAGAAGGATCTCGTTGTGCGCCTTGCCGCCGGGGATCATGGGGAAGCAGTTCTCCTTGGGATCGACCGCGATGTCCACGATGACCGGACGGTCGGTGACCGCCAGCATCTTCCGGATCACCTCGTCGACCTCCTCGACCTTGGTGGCGCGCAGGCCGACGCAGCCCCAGGCTTCCGCCAGCTTCACGAAGTCGGGCAGCGCCTCCGAATAGCTCTGCGAGTAGCGGGAACCGTGCAGCAGCTCCTGCCACTGGCGCACCATGCCCATGTACCGGTTGTTCAGGATGAACACCTTCACCGGGGCGCGGTACTGCACGGCGGTGCCGATCTCCTGCATGTTCATCAGGAAGGACGCCTCGCCGGAGACGTCGACGACGATGGAGTTGGGGTGCGCGAGCTGGGCGCCGATGGCCGCCGGCAGGCCGTAGCCCATGGTGCCGAGCCCGCCCGAGGTCAGCCAGCGGTTCGGCTGGTCGAAGGGCAGGAACTGCGCCGCCCACATCTGGTGTTGGCCCACCTCGGTGGTGATGTAGTGGTCGGTGCCCTTCAGCGCCTCGCGCAGGCGCTCCAGCGCGTACTGCGGCTTGATGACCGACTCGCTGCGGTTGTAGTTCAGGCAGTTGCGGCCGCGCCAGCCATCGATCTGGCCCCACCACTCCTTCAGCGCCGCCTGGTCGGCGCGCTTCTGGCGGGCCTTCCAGATGCGGAGCATGTCCTCCAGCACGGCGCCGCAGTCGCCGATGACGGGAATGTCGACCGCCACGTTCTTGTTGATCGAGCTGGGGTCGATGTCGACGTGGATCTTGCGGGAGCCCGGCGCGAACTCCGACAGCTTGCCGGTCACGCGGTCGTCGAAGCGGGCGCCGATGTTGATCATGACGTCGCAGTTGTACATGGCGAGATTCGCCTCGTAGGTGCCGTGCATGCCCAGCATGCCCAGCCACTGCCGGTCGGACGCCGGGAAGGCGCCCAGCCCCATCAGCGTCGAGGTGATCGGGAAATTGGTCGTCCGGACCAGCTGGGTCAGCAGCTTGGCGGCGATGGGGCCGGCGTTGATGACGCCCCCGCCCGTGTAGAAGACCGGGCGCTTGGCGCCGGCCATCAGCTCCACCGCCTCCTCGACGCGGGCGATCTCGGGCTTCACCTGCGGGCGGTAGGTCTTGTGCTTCACCTCCGCCGGCGGGACATAGACGCCGTCGGCGAACTGCACGTCCTTGGGCAGGTCGACCACCACCGGGCCGGGCCGGCCGCTGCGGGCCACGTAGAAGGCCTCGTGCAGGGTGCGGGCGAGCTGGTTGACGTCCTTCACCAGATAGTTGTGCTTGGTGCAGGGCCGGGTGATGCCGGTGGTGTCGGCCTCCTGGAAGGCGTCGTTGCCGATCAGGTGGGTCGGCACCTGCCCCGACAGGCAGACGATGGGAATGGAATCGCACAGGGCGTCGAGCAGGCCGGTCACCGCGTTGGTGGCGCCGGGACCGGAGGTCACCAGCACGCAGCCCACCTTGCCGGTGGAGCGCGCGTAGCCTTCGGCGGCGTGGACGGCGGCCTGCTCGTGGCGGACGAGGATGTGCTTGAGGTCGTTCTGCTGGAACAGCGCGTCGTAGATGGGAAGTACCGCGCCGCCCGGATAACCGAAGATGATGTCGACGCCCTGGTCCTTCAGGGCCTTGATGACGATCTGCGCACCGGTCAGCTTCTGTTCGGGCATAGCTCTCGACCTTCCAAAAGGGGCCCCTCTTTGCCACGGGCGGCCCTGTTCCTCGTCGTTCCCGGCCCGGACGCCGGGCGCACCACCCCCTTGAACGGCCATGCAAGGCAAAACAAGGGGTTAGCCCTAAATACCAGGGCCGGGAGCGGAAACCTAGACAATCCGCCCGCGGCTGGTCAACCCATTTTGCGAATGTTCGAAAAGCTTTTTTGCCGCAGCTTTTCCGAATATTGCTCCAAAGCCCCGACAAAGGCCGGCCGGGGGCCGGCGCTCACCCCGCGACCGTCTCCAGCAGCCCGGCCAGACGGCGGATGCCCTCGCGGATGCGCGCGGGGTTGGTGGCGGAGAAGCTGAGGCGCAGCGTGTTCCTCCCGCCCCGGTCGGCGTGGAAGGCCGAGCCGGGGACGAAGGCGACGTTGGCCTCGCGGATGGCGCGTTCCAGGAGCTGGACGCCGTCGACCCCCTCGGGCAGTTCCAGCCACACGAACAGGCCGCCCTGGGGCCGGGTCCAGGTGACGCCCGCCGGCGCGAACGCATCGAGCGCCTCCAGCATGGCGTCGCGGCGCTCCTTGTAGCTGGCGCGCAGGCGGCGGATGTGGGCGTCGAACTGCGCCGCCACCACCTCGTGCAGGACGATCTGGTTGATGGTGCTGGTGTGCAGATCGCCGGCCTGCTTCATCAGGACCAGCCGGTTGACGACCTCGGCCGGCCCGTTGATCCAGCCGACCCGGAAGGCCGGCACGATGGTCTTGGAGAAGGAGCCGCAGTAGAGGACGTTGGTGAGCTTGCCGCCGTTGCGCGCGGCGTCCAGCGCCGCCAGCGGGGGCAGCGGCTCGCCGTCGTAGCGCAGCTCGGTGTAGGCCGCGTCCTCGACGATGGGCACGCCGTGGCGGGTGCAGAGGTCGAGCAGGATCTCGCGCCGGGCCAGCGACACGGTGGTGCCGTTGGGATTCTGGAAGTCGGGGACGAGGTAGAAGAACTTCGGCTTCTCCTGGAGGGCGGCCTCCAACGCCGCGGGATCCGGCCCCTCCTCGTCCATGGGGACCGAGAGATAGACCGGCTCGTAGGGCGAGAAGGCCTGAAGCGCCCCGAGATAGGTCGGCCGGGTCACCACCACCCGGTCGCCCGCGCCGATCAGCAGCTTGCCGATGAACTCCAGCCCCTGCTGCGAGCCGCTGGTGATCAGGACCTCGCCCAGCCCGGCGTCGATGCCGTGACGGCCCATGTAGCCGCACACCCACTCGCGCAGCGGCGTGTGGCCCTCGCTGATGGTGTATTGAAGCGCCGCGCCGGCGGCACCGACGTTGGACTGGAACAGCTTCTCATAGGCGTGCGCGATCGCCGCCGTCGGAAAGAAGTCCGGATCGGGGATGCCGCCAGCAAAGGAGATGATCTCCGGCCGCTCGATCAGCTTCAGAAGTTCCCGGATCTCCGAAGCGCTCATGCCACCCACGCGCCCGGCAAACACATGTCCCCAATCGACCGTCACTTTCCATCCTCCTGAGTGTCAGCGGCGCAAGGTCGTTTCAATATGGCCCAGTATCGCGTCACGATGCGCCGCTGAATAGAGCGAATTCACCGTATGGCTGCCATGCGCGGCGGCCCCCGGCGGGCGCGGCGCCAGCTGGTGGCGGAACCAGGTGACCTGCCGCTTGGCATAGCGCCGCGTCGCCTGCTGGGCCAGCGCGACGGCTTCCTCCAGGGCCAGTTCGCCGCGCAGGTGCCGGCGCAGCTCGGGGACGCCCAGCGCTTTCATGGCCGGCAGGTCGGGGGCGAGGCCGAGCGCGTCCAATCGCCGCACCTCTTCCAGCGCGCCCTGCCCCATCATCGCCAGGAAGCGGCGGTCGGCGCTGGCGTAGAGCGCCGACCGCGGCGGGTCGAGCACCAGCACCGTGAAGGCCAATCCCTCCGGCGGGCCGTCGGCCGCCCGCTGCTGCCAGTGGGACAGCGGCCGGCCGGTCGCCTCCAGCACCTCCCAGGCGCGGGTCAGGCGCGTGGTGTCGCCGGGGTTCAGCCGGGCCGAGGCCGGGTCGCGGCCCACCAGCTCGGCACGGAAAGCCTCGCCGCCCAGCGCCTTCAGGCGCGCGTGGGCGGCCGCCCGGACCGCGTCCGGGATGGCCGGGACGGCGCTCAGCCCCTCCATCAGGGCGCGCAGGTACATCCCCG
>JAEZHQ010000337.1 GCA_023416455.1 Pseudomonadota bacterium
GGCGGGACGGGCCGCGCCGGCGTCCGCTGACCCGGGCGGGCGCGGCGCGGCCCCGCCCTCCAGCTCGCGGCGGGCGCGCTCCCAATGCTCCGCGTGGCGGCCTTCGGGGCGGCCGTCCTTCTCCCACAGCTCGTAAGCCCGCTGACGAATGCGGTTCTCGTCCATCGCGTCCTCCCCCTTGACCGGCATGGCGCGGCGCTCCCGGCGAACGAGCCGGGGCCCGGTGGTTTGGCTAAGGAAAACGGCGGGGGGCCGGCCGGCGTTCCGCTGTCCGAGCGGACATCAGACGGAAGAAGGGGGTGGGCGCCCTTCGAGTCGCCCTGCCCCGGCGGCCGGCCCCGCCCGCCGCATCACTCCCACCCGTCGGGCGGACCGGGCCGGCCGGCCTCCTCGTCGTGGCCGCTGCGGTGGCTGAGAAAGACCAGCGCCATCAGCCCGATGGCGACGGCGCCGGTCAGCACCGCGCCGAGGATCATGGCGAAAAGCCCGTGGCCGCTGAGGCCGAAGCGGTCGAAGCCCAGCAGCGCCCAGGCGCCGAGCAGCGCCGCCGCGACCAGAACGCCGCACAGGGGAAGGAAGAGACGCAACCAGGCCATGCCCGCGCTCCGGCGACGGTGTCCCATGTCGCCCTTCCCAACAGCGGGGCCGGGCGATCAGTCCGGAGGGGAGAGATCGACGACCATGGCGATCCGGCCGTCGGCGGCGCACCGCTGCCCAATGCAGAAATAGTCCAGCGACCAGCCGGGGCAGGCCCCCAGGAGGGCCGAGGCGTCGCCCAGCCGGCCCCGCGGATCGTCCAGGGTCAGCACGGTCAGGCGCAGGCCGCCACTTTCCGTCGATGCCACCTGCCCAAGCCCGCGCAGCCGCTCCACGCAGGCGGCGGCGGCACCCCGGCGCTGCTCCTCCCCGGCGGCGGCCAGCCTTGCGGCGCGCACATACAGCCCCACCCCCATGCCGGCGAAGGCGGCGCCGGCCACGACCAGGAGGATGGACAGCAGGCGCGCGGACTTGGCGTCGAGCATCGGAGGGGCGGTCCGTTCACAGGCTCTGCCGGGCCAGCTGCTCGGACAGCTGGAGGATGGGCAGGATGGTCAGGCCGAACAGCACCAGGCCCGCCATGCCCAGGAAGGCGACGGCGATCCCGCGCAGCACCGGCTGCGCCATGCGGACGTTCAGCAGATAAAGGTCGCGGTGCTGGAGGGCCAGGGCATGCAGCGTGCGGGCCACTTCCGCCCGGCTCTCCGCGGCGGCCAGCGAGGCACGGTCGGTGGGATGGACCGAGCGCAGAACCTCGGCCCAGGAGCGGCCCTGCACCACCGCCCGCGCGGCACCACGCAGCTCCTCGGCCAGCACGCCGCGGTCGGCGGTGTCGGCGGCAAGGGCCAGCGCCTTGTCCATGCCGACACCGGAGCCGACCAGCAGGGCCAGCTTGTGGAAGGTGACGTAGTGGGTGAGGCCCAGCGCGACGTGGCGGTAGGCCGGCAGCGCCAGAAGCAGGCGGTCCGCCGCCGCCGGGGCCAGCCGGCGGCCGAGGGTGGCGACGGCGCCGATCAGTCCCATGGCCAGCAGGAAGAGCAGGACCAGCGCCGTGGTGACGTCGGAGGCGGCCTGCACCCAGCCGACGTCGACCTGATGGCGGGCGTCGCGGAACAGATCGGTCCCCATCATCCACGGGCTCAGCCCATGGGCGGTGACGATCATGGTGACGGCGCCCAGCAGGGCGTGCCCGGCCGACACCCACAGCCCGATGCGGAAATCCCGCGACGGCGCCAGCAGGTCGGACTCGAAGCCGGCGGCGTTGCGCAGCGCATCGGACGTGCCGGCGCCGTGGCCGCCCGCCCGCACCAGCGCCACCACCGTGGCCGGGAAGTCGCCGGGCAGCCGCTCCATGGCGCCCGGCAGGTCGTCGCCGGTCTCCACCGCGTCGGCCATCCGCTCGGCGACGCGGCGGATGCGCCCGTCGAAGGCGGCGGCGATCCGCCGCAGCGCCTCGGCCAGCCCGACCTTGGAGTCCAGCATGGCGGCGAGCCGGATGAACAGGATGTGCCGCTCGTTGTGGCCGAGGCCGCGGCCGAGGCGCCAGGCGGGGCGGCGGCGCACCGCCAGGATGCGGCCGCGCCCGCTCACCATCGCCCGCGCGGCATCGGCGTCGGCGGCGTCGACGGTCAGGCTGCGGGCCTTGCCGGCGGCGATCAGGCGGACCTCGAAGCGCGCCACGGTCCCCTCCCCCCGGTCAGCGGTCCTGCTCGACGAAGACGGTGACCGTCGGGCGGATGATGATGAACAGGGCCTCGCGCGACAGGGTCTGGGCGCGGTGGCCGACGGGGGAGACGGCCTGCGGGTCGTCCTCGCGGCGGGTGGCCACCGGCTCGCTGTTGTCGAAGGCGTTGCTGTCGACCTGGAGGCCGCCCAGCACCACCGTGTTGCCGGCGACGACCCGCACGATGTCGTTGAGCGCCTGCTCCTGGGTCTGCGGCTGGGTGATGATGCCGACCTGGTTGCCGGCCGACAGCTGCACGAAGCGGATCAGGCTGTTGACGAGAACGCTCAGGTCGGCGGTCACGAGGCGCGTGTCGGCGTCGTAGAAGGGGGTCAGCCGGATGGTCAGGCCGGTCTTGACGGTGGCGGTCTGGGCCGAGCCGAGCAGGCCGGGGCTGATCGTGCCGGCGCCGCCGATGGTGTTGACGCCGACACCGCTGACGTAGGGGATCTCCTGGCCGCTGCGCAGCGTCACCTGGGCGCCGGACAGGGTGTGCACCTCCACGTTCTGCTTGGTGTCGGCGTTGCCGAAACGGGACAGGAAGTCGATGGCGCCGGCCACGGTGAAGACACCGCTGACGCCGAGGATCTCGCCGGTGGGCGACAGCGCGAAGGAGATCGGGTCGGTGGCCGCGGCCTGGCCGTTCCCGGTCGGCGGGGCGCCGGTGCCGACGCCGGCCCCGTCGGTCCCGTCGCGTCCAGGCCGGCTGTTGAATTGGAGGCTCAGCTTGCTCCAGTCGAAGCCGCTCGCCGACTGGTCGTTCATCGACAGGGTCACCACGGCGAGCTGCACCTTGACCATCGCCATGTTGCGGTGGATGCGGTCGATGTAGGGACGGACGACTTCGTTGTAGAGGCTGGGCGGGGCGGAGAAGACGATCTGGCCGCCGCGCAGCGACGGGGTGACGTCGTCCACCCCCAGGCTCTTGAGGTCGGCGGCCACCGACTGGATGACGTCGGCGATCTGAGGGACGGTGAAGGCGTAGCGGTCGCGGTCGGTCAGGAACAGGGTGCCGTCCTGCCACCAGGACACCACCCCCATGCCGCCCTGGAGCACCCCGGTCAGCTCCCCCAGCGTGCCGGCGAAGGCGCGGAAGGGCAGGCGGCGGGCCAGCATGTCGGCGTCGGTGGACTGCTCGAAGCGGGTGGCCACGCGCACGCCGGTGAAGCTCAGCATGGTGACGAGGCGGTCGAGCGTGTTCTCCCCCGCCGGGTAGCTGACCGAGATGCGCCGCGCCGCCACCGCCGCCGGCAGCGCCTCGCGCACCGAATGGACGACGAGCATGCCGCGCCCGACCGGGACATGGGTGATGGCGGGCGGACCGTCCGCCTCAAGGCGGGCCTGGGAGGTGCGGACCACCTCTTCGCGCGGCGGCAGGCTGCCGCCCGGCGGCAGCGCGCAGGCGGCGAGCGCCGGGGCGAGCAGCGCGGCGGCGAGGGGAGCTATCGGCCGCAAGCGCCGGCTCCTCCGGACGAGGGCGGGAAGGCCCGCGGGTCGACCAGGAAGGGCGAGCCGGCGCGGTCCTGGAAGAAGGCCTTGCCGTCCAGGCAGCCGATGAACACCGCCCCTGCCGGCACCACGTCGTCGGCCGCACCGCCACGGGC
>JAEZHQ010000380.1 GCA_023416455.1 Pseudomonadota bacterium
CCGGCGTCATGGCCGCGGCTCCCGCCCGCCGTCCGGCGCTTGCGGAGCGGGGTAAAGGCCGACACCGGAGGTCCGGCGCGGCGCCGCGTCGGCGCCCAGCACGGCCAGCGCGCGTTCCACCGCCGCCGTCCGCAGCAGCGACACCGCCAGCAGGCTGCCGCCCAGCCGCACCCCTTCGGCGTAGAGATGCGCGTCGGCGTCGGGCAGGCCCCAGCCGGCGAGCTGGACGTACAGGCCGCCATGGCCGTCGTTGGCGCCGCCGAAGCCGCCCTCGGAAATGAGTTCGATGGTCAGGTCGTCGAAGCCGGCGTCCAGCAGCTCCTTGCGCGCGGCCTCGGCCTCGCCGTGCCGGTCGTAGAGCGCGACGATCGTCCTTCGGGCCATTGCCGCCTCCCTCAGTGCAGAAGCACCAGCAGCACGGCGGCCGCGGCGATCACCGCGACGGCCGTCTGCACCGTCCGGGCCTGCGCGCGCGCCGTCCCGGCCCCGTCATAGACGCCCAGCTTGCGCGGGCCGACCTGTCCAATGGCCATGGCACCCCTCCACCGTCGCATCCGCTCCTGCACTTGCAACAGGTCCTGGCCGGCGGGGTTCCGGCAACGAAAAAGGCCCCGCCGAGGCGGGGCCCTTGGGCGTGGCGGCCGGTGCGGTCGCCGCTCAGGCGGCGGCGCCCGTGGCGACGCCCTTGTCCTGGAGAAGCTGCTGCAGCTCGCCCGACTCGTACATCTCGCGCACGATGTCGCAGCCGCCGACCAGCTCGCCCTTCACGTAGAGCTGCGGGAAGGTCGGCCAGTTCGAGTATTCCTTCAGGCCCTGGCGCAGGCCCGGATCCTCCAGGATGTTGATGCCCTTGAACCGGACGCCCGTGTGGGTCAGCACCTGGACGACGGCGGCGGAGAAGCCGCACTGCGGAAAGACGGGCGTGCCCTTCATGTACAGCACGACATCGTTGCCGTTGATGTCCTGCTCGATCCGTTCCTTGACGATCTGGTCGACCATGTCGCTCAACCTTTCCCGATGATGCACCGGCGCCTCGTGCGCCGCCTTGACGTCCCGACTCTGCCTCAGGCCCCTTCCGGCACGGCCGTGGTCAGGGCCAGGGCGTGCAGCTCGCCGCCCATCCGGCCCTGAAGCGCGGCGTAGACCATCTGGTGCTGCTGCACGCGCGACTTGCCCTTGAAGGAGGCCGACGTGACCAGGGCGGCGTAGTGGTCGCCGTCGCCGCGCAGGTCGGCGATCTCCACCGTCGCGTCCGGGATGCCTTCCCTGATCAGCTTCTCGATCGCCGCGGCTTCCATCGCCATGCCCGCCACTCCTTGGTCTTCGTCGCGTTCGTCTTAATGCCGTCCGTTCCGTCCGGCGGATGGATCACTCGACCCCGGCCGCCATATAGCCGGGAAGCCAGGATTCATGCGCCTTCCTGAGCCGCTCGACCGATATGGCCTCGGCGCCGCGTCCGGTCAATGCGGTGCCGCTCGTCCGGCCCAGCACGCTCACCGGAACGCCGGCCGTCCGGGCGCGCTCCTGCACCACGGCGGCGTTCTCCGGCCGCACGGCCAGCACGTAGCGGCCCTGGTCCTCGCCGAACAGGATCCCGGCGTCGGCCCCCTCCAGCCCGGAGAGGGTGGCGCCGATGCCGCCGGCCATGGCCATCTCGGCCACCGTCACCAGCAGCCCGCCGTCCTGAACGTCGTGGCTCGACACCACCAGCCCGTCGCGGATGACGCCGCGCACGAAGTCGCCGTTGCGGCGCTCCACCGTCAGGTCCACCGGGGGCGGCGGGCCGTCCTCGCGGCCCAGGATCTCGCGCAGGTACAGCGACTGGCCGAGATGGCCCTTGGTCTCCCCGACCGCCAGGATGGTGTCGCCCTCGTTGCGGAAGGCGATGCCCACCGCGATCATGGCGTCGGGCAGCAGCCCGACGCCGCCGATGGCCGGCGTCGGCAGGATGGCCTCGCCGTTGGTCTCGTTGTAGAGCGACACGTTGCCCGACACCACCGGGAAGTCCAGCGCCCGGCAGGCTTCGCCGATGCCCTGGATGGCGCCGACGAACTGGCCCATGATCCGCGGCTTCTCGGGGTTGCCGAAGTTCATGTTGTCGGTGATGGCGAGCGGCTGGGCGCCGACCGCGCTCAGGTTGCGCCAGGCTTCGGCCACCGCCTGGGCGCCGCCGCGCACCGGGTCGGCCAGGCAGTAGCGCGGCGTGCAGTCGGTGGTGATGGCCACCGCCTTGGTCTGGCCGGGCAGGCGCACCACCGCGGCGTCGGCCTGGCCGGACATGAAGCGGGTGTCGCCGCCGACGAGGCTGTCGTACTGCTCCCAGATCCAGCGCTTGGACGCCTGGTCGGGGCAGGACACCAGCCGCTCCAGGATGTCGCCCAGCGGCTGCGCGGGCAGCGCGCGGACCGCCTCCTCCAGCGCCGGGCGCGGCGGGGTCGGCACCCACGGGCGCTCGTAGACCGGGGCGGCGTTGGAGACCGGCGCGATCGGCATGTCGCACCAGGTCTCGCCGTGCATCCGGATGACGAGGTTGCCGCTGTCGGTCAGGCGGCCGATCACCGCGAAGTCCAGCTCCCACTTGTCGAAGATCGCACGGGCGACCTCCTCGCGGCCGGGCTTCAGGATGATCAGCATGCGCTCCTGGCTTTCGGAGAGCATGATCTCGTAGGGCGTCATGCCCTCCTCGCGCATGGGCAGGTCGTCGAGCGTCAGCTCGATGCCGAGCCCGCCCTTGCCGGCCATCTCCACCGACGAGGAGGTGAGGCCGGCGGCGCCCATGTCCTGGATGGCGACGATGGCGTCGGTCGCCATCAGCTCCAGGCAGGCTTCGATCAGAAGCTTCTCGGTGAAGGGGTCGCCGACCTGGACGGTCGGGCGCTTCTCCTCCGAATCCTCGGTGAACTCGGCCGAGGCCATGGTGGCGCCGTGGATGCCGTCGCGGCCGGTCTTGGAGCCCACATAGACCACCGGGTTGCCGACGCCGGCGGCGGCCGAATAGAAGATCCGGTCGGTCCTGGCGACGCCCACGGTCATGGCGTTGACCAGGATGTTGCCGTTGTAGGCGGGGTGGAAGTTGGTCTCGCCGCCCACCGTCGGCACGCCGACGCTGTTGCCGTAGCCGCCGATGCCGGCCACCACGCCCGACACCAGATGCCGGGTCTTGGGGTGGTCGGGCGACCCGAAGCGCAGCGCGTTCATGTTGGCGATGGGCCGGGCGCCCATGGTGAACACGTCGCGCAGGATGCCGCCGACGCCGGTCGCCGCCCCCTGGTAGGGCTCGATGTAGGAGGGGTGGTTGTGGCTCTCCATCTTGAAGATGACGGCGTCGCCGTCACCGACGTCGACCACGCCGGCGTTCTCGCCGGGGCCGCAGATGACCTGCGGGCCTTCCGTCGGCAGGGTGGTCAGCCACACCTTGGAGGACTTGTAGGAACAGTGCTCCGACCACATGACCGAGATGATCCCCAGCTCGGTGAAGGTCGGCTCGCGGCCCAGGATGGCGAGCGCGCTGCGGTACTCCTCGTCCGTCAGCCCGTGCTCGCGGGCAAGCTCGGGGGTGACGGCGGGCTGGCTCTTGGCAGAGGGACGGGTGCTCACGACAGGGCCTCCACCAGACCGTCGAACAGGGGCTTGCCGTCGGTGTTGCCGTGCAGGGCGGACACCGCGTTCTCGGGGTGCGGCATCAGGCCGAGCACCGTCCGCCGGGCGTTGACGATGCCGGCGATGTTGGCGGCCGAGCCGTTGGGGTTCCACAGCGGGTCGTCGCGGCCGTCGTCGCTGACGTAGCGGAAGGCCACCTGGCCCTCGCCCTCCAGCCGCTTCACGGTCTCGGCGTCGGCCCAGTAGTTGCCGTCGCCGTGGGCCACCGGGTAGCGCACGATCTGCCCCTTGCGGTACCTGGCCGTGAAGGGGCTGTCGGTGGCCTCCACCCGCAGGTGGACGGTGCGGCAGACGAACTTCAGCGCGGCGTTGCGCATCAGCGCGCCCGGCAGCAGCCCGGCCTCGGTGATGATCTGGAAGCCGTTGCAGATGCCCAGCACCCGCACGCCCTGGTCGGCCCGCGCCTTGACCTCGCGCATGATCGGCGAGTGCGCCGACATGGCGCCGGAGCGCAGGTAGTCGCCATAGGAGAAGCCGCCCGGCACGACGATGAGATCGACGTCGGGCAGTTCGGTGTCGCGGTGCCAGACCAGATGCGGCCTGGTTCCGCTGGCGGCCTCCAGCGCCGCGACGGCGTCGCGCTCGCGGTTGGAGCCGGGGAAAACGATGACGGCGGCCTTCATGGGGCGTGGAAAATCCGGCGTCGTGGCGGGAAAGCGTTCGAGGCCGGACACTAAAGGCCCGGCCCGGGCAAAGCAAGGGGCGGCGGTCCTACGTCGCGCCGTGGAGGCGGCCCTCCCAGGACTCCACCGCGCCGCGTTCGAGCCGCCGCTCGGCCAGCGCGCGCCAGGACGCGGCCAGCACCGGCAGCGCCGCCATCTCGGCCAGCGCCGCCCGGTTCAGCGTGTCCACATAGAGGACGTGCAGCAGGCGGTCGAGCGGCCAGGCCGGGTAGGGCCGTTCCAGCAGCGTCATCCCGTCGCCGCGGGCGATGGCGCCGGGCTCCAGAACGCGGTAGTACCAGCCGGTGCGGCCGCTGGCCTGGACGCGCCGGGCCATGTCGGGCACGCCGAAACGGTGGTTCAGCTTCCAGCAGGGCTGGCGCGCCTGCGCCACCTGGAGGAGGGCGCTGCCGGCGCGCACGACGTCGCCGACGCAGACGTCCGCCTCGGTCAGGCCCAGCGTCGACAGGTTCTCGCCGAAGGCGCCGGGCCGGCCCAGCAGCGGCAGGTCGGCCCCCAGCTCCTCCCGCCACGCCGCGTGGTGGTCGAACGGGTAGTGGTGAACCGCCTTTTCCGGCCCGCCATGGACGCGGCGGTCGGCCTGCTCGTCCTCCAGGAAGCCGTCGGTCCCCACCGCCCGGGGACCCTCCACGGGCGTCTTGGCGATGGCGCTGGTGCGGCCGGGCGGGCCGAAGGGCACGGCCTTGCCGAGAAGGACGGCGTCGATGGTCACGCGGTTCATGTCATGGACCCTTCAGGGTTCGTCCGCCCCGGTTTTCCGGTCCGCCCGGCGCGGGCCTGGTCCTGGAGCGCGACGTAATGGTGCCAGACCAGCCGCGCGGCGAGGCTGCGGTGGGGCCGCCACGGCTCGGCCAGGGCGAGCAGCCGCGCCGGGGTCGGCCGGGCGTCCCAGCCCTTCAGCCGCTGCACGCCGAGCTGGATGGCGAGATCGCCGACCGGCCAGATGTCGGGGCGGCCGAGCGCGGACATCAGGTAGATCTCGGCGGTCCAGCGCCCGATCCCCTTGAGGGCGACCAGCGCCGCGATGGCGGCCTCGTCCTCCATGGCGTGGAGATCCCCGATGTCGAGCCGCCCCTCGGCCACCGCCGCGGCGAGGCCGCGGGCATAGCCGATCTTCTGGCGGGAGAAGCCGCAGGCGCGCAGCTCCTCCTCGGGCAGGTCGAGGATGGCCTGCGGGGTGACGTCCCCGACGCGGGCCGTCAGCTTCGCCCACAGGGCCAGCGCCACCCGTGTGGAGAGCTGCTGCTCCATGACGATGCGCAGCAGGCCGGGGAATCCCCCCGGCCGCGTGAAGTCGCGCAGCACCGGGCCGCCGACCCGCAGGGACTCGGCGAAGATGGGGTCGAGGGCGGTGAGATGCGCGATGCTCATGTCCGGCGGGGGTGGGCGGCGGCCGCGGCGCCAACGAAAAAGGGGACGCGCCGGCCTTGCGCGTCCCCCGCCTCGCGGTCCCGGCCGCGACGCCGTGGCGCGGGTGGCGTCAGGCGACCAGCTCGATCGCGTAGTCCTCGATGACGGTGTTGGCGAGGAGGCGGGTGCACATGGCCTCCACCTCCTTGCGGACGGCGGCCTCGTCGGTGCCGGCCAGTTGCAGCTCGATGACCTTGCCGGCGCGGACGTCCTCGACGCCGTCGAAGCCCAGCGTGTGCAGCGCGTGCGCGATGGCCTTGCCCTGGGGATCGAGAACGCCGCGCTTGAGGGTGACGTGAACCTTCGCCTTCATCGGAATGTCCGCTCGCTTGGGTGGGGTGTTGGCTGGGGGTGGTGGGTCACTGGAGGGTCTTGGGACCCTTGACGTCGGTGGGGCCGCCCTCGGGCAGGATGCCGAGCCGGCGGGCGACCTCCTGGTAGGCTTCCTCGACCTTGCCCAGATCCTGGCGGAAGCGGTCCTTGTCCAGCTTCTCGTTGGTCTTGATGTCCCACAGGCGGCAGTTGTCGGGGCTGATCTCGTCGGCCAGGACGATGCGCATCTCCTCGTTCTCCCACAGCCGGCCGAACTCCAGCTTGAAGTCCACCAGCTTGAGGCCGATGCCGAGGAACAGGCCCGACAGATAGTCGTTCACGCGCAAGGACAGTGCGACCATGTCGTCGAGGTCCTGCGGAGCCGCCCAGCCGAAGGCCGTGATGTGCTCCTCGGTGACCATCGGGTCGTCCAGCTCGTCCGACTTGTAATAATACTCGATGATCGAGCGCGGCAGCGGCGTCCCCTCCGGGATGCCGAAGCGCTTGGACAGCGAGCCGGCGGCGACGTTGCGCACGACCAGCTCGATGGGGATGATCTCGACCTCGCGCACCAGCTGCTCGCGCATGTTGAGGCGGCGCATGAAGTGCGTCGGCACGCCGATCTCGGACAGACGGCTCATCAGGTACTCGGAGATGCGGTTGTTCAACACCCCTTTGCCGGTGATGATGCCCTTCTTCTGGTTGTTGAAGGCGGTCGCGTCGTCCTTGAAGTACTGCACCAGGGTGCCCGGCTCCGGTCCTTCGAAGAGGACCTTCGCCTTGCCTTCATAGATGCGCCGGCGTCGTGTCATGAGGGATCGTCCAAAAGCGAGTGGGCCGGACAAGGGGATTGCCGGCCCAGGGATATGCGCAAGTGATATAGCAAGCTGGCCGGGGGAACACAATGCACCGGGGGCGATGCTCCGGGGCGCCCGCCGCCGGTCATCCCGGCTCCACCGGCCGCCACGGCGCCTCGTGGGGCGGGCCGCCGGCGAAGTGCCAGACCGCCGCCAGGTCCGGCCGCTGCGCCGACGGCAGGGCGAGCAGCGCGCTCGACACCGTGCCGAAGCCGGTCGGCAGCCGGAAGTTCATGGCGCCGCGGGGGCCGCGCTCGCCGTCCCAGATGCGGCTGGCCAGCAGCTCGGGCCAGC
Source organism: Pseudomonadota bacterium (assembly GCA_023416455.1). Lineage (GTDB taxonomy): Bacteria > Pseudomonadota > Alphaproteobacteria > Azospirillales > Azospirillaceae > Azospirillum. The sequence continues at coordinate 7,217 of JAEZHQ010000380.1, forward strand.
CGCCCCAGTCGAACCCGCCGGGCTCGGGCGCCCCGGCGTCGCCCAACCCCGGGGCCGGTTCCGGGGCCGGCTCCGGGGCCGGCGGGGCGGCGTGCCGGAACAGCGGCAGGTACTGCGCCACGCGCGGGTCCGCCGCGTCGTCCAGGTCGAAGGCGGTCACCATGTGCACCCCCGCGGGGATCGTCTCGACCTCCGGCCGGTGGCGGGCGGAGGGGCCGCGGTGGATGATCAGCCAGGCGTCCCGGTTGTCGGCGACCACGAGGTTGAAGGGGCGGTAGGCCCGGGTGTCGAGCTGTCCCAGGGCCAGCGCCGCGTCGGCCGCGTCGGCGTGGTCCAGCGCCTCCAGCACCAGCTCGCCGCGCGACCGCTTGCCCGCTTCCGGCCCGAGCGTGCCCGGGCGGTTGAGGACGGCGGCGACCACGCCCTCGTCGTTGAGGCCGAGCCACGAGCCGCCGGCCAGCGTGTCCAGCCCCGCCACCACGTTGGGCCGGTCGGGCCAGTGGCGCCCCGGCGGGCGCCACGGCCGGTCGGCCATTTCGTCCCGGTTGGCGGCAAGGACCAGGGGCCATGTTGCGTCGGGTCGTCGCAGGAGGATCACGCTGCACATGGGGAATCTTGCCTTCCGCTTCCCTCGGGGGTATGTCGCCGCACGCCGGATTCGCCGCATGGCCGGTGCCGCCGGACGATGACGCCGCCCGGAGCACCGGCTATATAGTCTTGTATCTGGGAGCACAAAACCAATCCAAGGAGCCTGGGTCCCCATGACGACCTTCGACGAGCGCGAGAGGGCCTTCGAGAACAAGTTCCAGCACGACGAGGACCTGCTCTTCAAGATTCGGTCCCGCCGCAACCGGCTGGCCGGACTGTGGGCCGCGGGCCTGCTCGGGCTGGCCGGGGCCGACGCGGAGGCCTACGCCCGCCAGGTCGTCGATGCCGACGTCGGGATGTCCGGCCCGCACGACATCCGCGACCGCCTGGCCGCCGACCTGCACGCCCGCGGGGTCGACATCTCCGACCACCGCGTCGAGAAGGAGCTGGTCCATCTGCTGGACGTCGCCCGCCAGCAGGTGAAGGAGGAGTAGGGCGGCCCGCCGCCCGGCCCGCCGCGGGCCGGGCGCGCTTCCCGCGCTTCCCGCGCCCCCCTTATGCCGCCGGCGCTGTCGGGTCCGTCACTCCTCGCGCGTGGCGAGCAGCCCCAGCGCCCCCCGGTTGCGGCCCGAGGCGACCTCGCCGAAGCTGGCGCCCCGGGCGAAGGAATCGAGCCCGGCCGCGGTGGCGTAGGGGGCGCCGTCGCGGTAGGGGCCGAACTTGAAATACTGCTTTCCGCCGCCGGGATAGCCGATCCGCCCGGTCGCCCGCGCCACCAGCGCCCCGTCGGCCCACAGCTCCAGGATCCCGTCGGTCCCCGCCGAGCCCTTGATGCGGTAGACGAGGTCGGTCCAGGCCCCGAAGGGGGAGGGCAGAGGGGCGAAGCGCTCCACCACCACGTCGCTCCGGCAGGGCTCCCCGCTGGTCAGATCGAGGCTGTCGGGCTGTGGCGCCGGCTCGCTCTGGTAGGCGAGCAGGACGCGGCACTCGTTGCCGTTGGCCGCCTCCTGCTGGAAGGTGACGTGAAAGTTCCGGTTGCGGAAGCGCTGCGCCACGAAGGGGCTCCTGCCGCCCGCCTGCTTCCATTGGCCGATGACCAGCCGCCGGCCGTCGTCCTCGGGGACGCTGCCGTCCACGCGCATGCTGAAACCGTACCAGACCTCGGTTCCGAAGGGCAGGCGGCTGCGCGACGGCTCCCACAGCTCGGCCCGCTCCGTCCCGTCGTCTTCGTAGGCCGCCCCGGGGTCCTTGGGGTCGATGCAGGAGGGGGACGGGCGGGCGCCGGCCTCCGCGGCCGGCCGAACCGGCGGGGCGCCGTCCGGACGTCCGGCGGCCAGCTCCATCCATGCCGCGGCTTCGCCCTCGCGCGCCGCGCCGGTGCGGACGGTCAGCGCGTTCTCCCGCCGGTGGCAAGGCGCCAGCGCCGCGCCGGCGAGCCGGCCGTCCTCGAAATCCTGCCGCAGGGACAGCCCCGCGGCGGCGTCGGCCGCCAGGGCCGGCCGCCCCGGCCCGGTCCCCGCAAGCAGCAACAGCAGCAGCGCAATCGCACGTGTCACCGCTTCCTCCCCTCCGCAGGGCCGGCTGGCCGGCCTTCCCGGTTCTCGGGATAAGGGGGGGAAGGTTGCGATCCGGTGAATTCACCGCGACCCGGCCGTGACCCTTTGCGGACCACGGCCAGGGCCGGGGGTCATAGCGGCGGCGCATGAACACGGAGCGCCGCCGGTAAAACCCGACCCATCAATGCGATAGCATTGATCGAACGGGTGATGCGGACGACGCCTTCACAGCACCGTCCGCATCAGGCGCCGAACACGCGCCTGAAGATCGTGTCCACGTGCTTGGTGTGGTAGGTCATGTCGAACATGGGCTCCAGCGCCTCGCGGGAGATGTGCCGGGCCACCTCGGGGTCGGCGGCCAGCAGCTCCAGGAAGCTGCCGCCCTGCTCCCACACCTGCATGGCGTTGCGCTGCACCGCCTTGTAGGAGTCCTCGCGGCTCATCCCCGCCTGGGTGAGGGCGAGCAGGACGCGCTGCGAGAAGACCAGCCCGCCCAGGTCGTCCAGGTTCTTCTGCATGCGCTCGGGATAGACGACCAGCTTTTCCATCATGCCGGTCAGGCGAACCAGGGCGAAGTCGAGCGTCACGGTGGCGTCGGGGCCGATCATGCGCTCGACCGAGGAGTGGGAGATGTCCCGCTCGTGCCACAGCGCCACGTTCTCCAGCGCCGGGACCACCGCGGAGCGCACCACGCGGGCCAGCCCGGTGAGGTTCTCCGACAGCACGGGGTTGCGCTTGTGCGGCATGGCCGACGAGCCCTTCTGGCCGGGATGGAAGAACTCCTCGGCCTCGCGCACCTCGGTGCGCTGAAGGTGGCGGATCTCCACGGCCAGATTCTCGACGGAGGAGGCGATGACCCCCAGGACGGAGAAGTAGAAGGCGTGGCGGTCGCGCGGGATGACCTGGGTGGAGACCGGCTCCGGCGTCAGGCCCATCTTGGCGGCCACATGCTCCTCGACGCGCGGGTCGATGTTGGCGAAGGTGCCGACGGCGCCGGAGATGGCGCCGGTGGCGATCTCGCGGCGCGCCTGCACCAGCCGCTCGCGGCCGCGGGCGAAGGCGGCGTAATGGCCGGCCAGCTTCAGCCCGAAGGTGGTCGGCTCGGCGTGGATGCCGTGGCTGCGGCCGATGGTGACCGTGTCCTTGTGCTCGTAGGCGCGGCGCTTCAGGGCGGCCAGCAGCCGGTCCAGATCCTCCAGAAGCAGGTCGGCGGCCTGGGTCATCTGCACCGCCAGGCAGGTGTCGAGCACGTCCGAGGAGGTCATGCCCTGGTGCACGAAGCGCGCTTCCGGCCCGACATGCTCGGCGAGGTTGGTGAGGAAGGCGATGACGTCGTGGCGGGTCTCGCGCTCGATCTCGTCGATGCGGTCGATCTCCCACCGCCCGCGCTCCCACACGGCCGCCGCCGCCTCGCGCGGGATGACGCCCAGCTCGGCCTGGGCGTCGCAGGCGTGCGCCTCGATCTCGAACCAGATGCGGAACCGGTTCTCCGGCTCCCAGATGCGGGCCATTTCGGGGCGGGTGTAGCGGGGGATCATCGGCACTCTCCGGGGATGACGGCCTGAACAGGGGGAAGCGTCGGCGCCGCCCGGCGCCATCCCCGCCGGGCGCCCGGCCGACGGGCGCCCGGGTGAATGGAAGGATGCCGGAGACGCGCGCGCCGGACCATAGCGGCGGGCGCCCCTCCTGCAAAGCCCCTTCGGGCGGTGGTGGCGACGGGGGCGTGCCGGGGCGGCGGCGGGAAGGCCGTCAATTGGTCGCGCCCCGGTGCGCAGGTGCGGCTTGCGGTTTGCGCGCCGCGCGCACTAAGGAAGTGTTCGGCACGCCGGGACGGGCGGGCCCGTCGTGGTTCCAGGAGAGCCCTCGTTGTCCGATCCCCTCGCCGAGCTGGCGCGCGAGCCGTCTCGTCCTTCCGACGAGGCGCGGCTGTATCGCCTTCAGTTCTTGGCGTCCCTGACGCTGGTGGCGGCGCTCGTGCTCGGGCTCGGCAGCTATTTCATCTGGCAGCACTGGCGGGATTTCGAGGCCGACCTGCGGCAGGCCGAGACCCGCTATGTCGAGGACCAGAAGCGGAGCCTCCAGCAGGAGCTGGACAATGTCCGCTCCTACCTCGCCTACATGCGCGGGCGGGCCGAGCCGCTGCTCAAGAGCCAGCTCCGCGCCCAGGTCGACGAGGCCCACAGCATCGCCCTGGCCATCTACGAGCGCGAGAAGGACATCCTGCCCGAAGAGGCGGTGATGGCCTCGATCAAGGAAACGCTGCGCCCGCTGCGCTTCTTCGGCGGGCGCGGCTACTACTTCATCGACGCCATGGACGGCACCTGCGTGCTGCTGCCCATCAACCCGTACCTGGAGGGCACCTCGCTGCTCGACAACCGGGACGATGCCGGCACCTACATCATGCGCGGGCTGATCGCCGCCGTGGAGGGCACCGACGGCCGCTCCCTGGACGACCACGGTTTCGCGCGCTACCGCTGGTACGCCCCCGGCGCCCCCGACCGCATGGCCGAGAAGATCGCCTACGCGCGCCGCTTCGAGCCCTTCGACTGGCTGATCGGCGCCGGCGAATACACCACCGCGGTGGAGGAGGTGTTGCAGCGGGAGGCGCTGGCGCGCCTGCGCGCCCTGCGCTTCGGCGAGAGCGGCTACGTCTCGGTCCTGCGGCGGGACGGCACGGTCCTGCTGTCGCCGACCGCCCCCGCCTCGGAGGGGATGAACGTCCGCGACCTGCCGTGGGAGACCGAACGCGATCTGGTGAGCCGCCTGCTGGAGCTGGGCCGGCAGGGCGGGGGCGAGCTGCGCTACGAATGGACCCACCCGGCCACCGGCCGCATGGCGCAGAAGGTCGCCTACGTGACCGATCCCGACGTCTGGGGCTGGGTGCTGAGCGCCGGCTTCTACGTGGACGACGTCACGCGGGCGATCGAGGTCCGCCGCGGCGAGATCCGGCACGGGGTGACCCGCCGCATCCTCACCACGGTGGCGGTCCTCGCCCTGGCGCTGGGCGCCTCGGTCGCCATTTCCTGGGCGGTGACGCGCTGGATCCGCCGCATCGTCGGCCGCTACAAGACCAGCATGCGGCACAGCGACCGCATGCTGCGCGAGCGCGCGCGCCAGCTCTACCTCGCCAACTTCTTCGTCGACCATGTCTCGCAGATCGTGGTGCTGGCCGACGCCGACCTGCGCATCGCCTACGTCAACCCGTTCGGCTGCCAGTCCCTGGGGGAGCCCCTGGAGGCGCTGCTCGGCCGCCGCGCCGACCTGCTGGCCGGGTTCCAGGCCGACGTCCTGTCCAAGGGGGCGGGGGCGCCGGAGCATTTCGAGGTCGCCTACGCGCTCGCCGACGGCCGCCGGCTGGATCTGGAGGTGACGGCGAGCCGGATCGAGTATGATGGCGACGCCTATTACTGCGCCATCGCCCACGACATCTCCGAGCGCAAGCGGGCGGAGTGGGAGCTGCGGCTGTCGGCCAAGGTGTTCGACAACGCCGCCGAGGGCATGGTCGTCACCAACGAGCGCAACCGCATCGTCGCGGTCAACGACGCCTTCTGCCGGATCACCGGCTACGACCGCGAGGAGGTGATCGGCGCCGACCCGGCGATGCTCGGCTCCGGCCGCCAGGACCCCGCCTTCTACGCCGCCATGTGGGCGCAGCTGTGCGACACCGGCCATTGGGCGGGCGAGATCTGGAACCGCCGCAAGTCGGGCGAGATCTACCCGGAATGGCTCAGCATCAAGGCGGTCCGCAACGAGGCGGGGGAGATCGTCAACTACATCGCCGCCTTCTCCGACATCACCGAGATCCGCGCCCAGGAGGAGCGCATCCGCCATCTCGCCCAGTACGACTTCCTGACCGACCTGCCCAACCGCGCGCTCCTGCGCGACCGGCTGGAGCGCGCCATCCTCGCCGCCGGCCGCCACGGCAAGCGGGTCGGGCTGCTGTTCGTGGATCTCGACCGCTTCAAGACGATCAACGACAGCCTGGGCCACGCCGCCGGCGACCGGCTGCTGTGCGAGGTCGCCGCGCGCCTGCTGGAGACGGTGCGCAGCAGCGACACCGTCAGCCGCCAGGGCGGCGACGAGTTCGTCATCCTGGTCGGCGACCTGGACCATCCCGAGGGGGCCGGCGCGGTGGCCGGCAAGGTGCTGCGCGCGATGGCCGAGCCCTTCCACATCGACGGCCACGAGCTGCGGGTCACACCCTCCATCGGCATCGCCGTCCACCCGGAGGACGGGCAGACCATCGACGCCCTGCTGAAGAGCGCGGACATGGCCATGTACGCGGCCAAGGAGGCGGGACGCGCCACCTACCAGTTCTTCACCCCGGATCTGAACCGCCGCGCCTCGGAGCGCCTGTGGCTGGAGAGCAACCTGCGCCGCGCGCTGGTCAACGACGAACTGGAGCTGCATTTCCAGCCGCAGTTCTCGGTGGACGGCCGCCGCCTGCTGGGGGCGGAGGCGCAGGTGCGCTGGCGCCAGCCGGACGGCCGGCTGATCATGCCCGGCCAGTTCATCCCGGTGGCCGAGGAGAGCGGCCTCATCCTGCCGCTGGGCGACTGGGTGCTGGCCGAGGCCTGCCGCCGGGCGGGCGAGCTGATCGACCGCTACGGCCCGCTGCTGATCGCCGTCAACCTGTCGGCGGTGCAGATGCGCCGCCCCGGCCTCGCCGAGCGCGTGGCCGGGCGCCTGTCCGCCCACCGCATCCCGCCCGGCTGCCTGGAGCTGGAGGTGACGGAAAGCGTCCTGATGGACGATTCCGAAACGGTGGCGGCCACCTTCGCGCGGCTGCGCGAGATGGGGGTGGCGCTGGCCATCGACGATTTCGGCACCGGCTATTCCAGCCTCAGCTACCTGAAGCGGTTCCGCGTGGACAAGCTGAAGATCGACCGCTCCTTCGTGCAGAGCCTGACCGACGGCTCCGACGGCGGGGCCATCGCCGAGGCCATCATCGGCATGGCCCGCTCGCTGCGCATGCACACGCTGGCCGAGGGCGTGGAGACCGAGGAGCAGCTGGGCTGCCTCGCCGCCCTCGGCTGCGAGCAGGTCCAGGGCTACCTGCTGGGCCGCCCCATGCCCTTCGACGACTTCCTCGGCTTCGTCGCCCGCCACGGCGCGCTGTCCGGGGCGGTGAACTGATGCGGACGGCGCCTGAAGGCGTCGTCCGCATCACCCTCGCGATCAATGCTATCGCATTGATCTGTCGGGTTTTACCGGCGGCGCGCACTGGAAGTGTTCATGCGCCGCCGGTATGATACCCGCCCCCGGCCGGGACGGGTCCGCCGTCACCGCGCGTTCACCGGCGTCGTCAGGGACACGACCCCGTTGCCCTCGGGCGCCGGCAGGCGCCCCGCCTCCCGGCCCCGCTCACAGCAGCCTCTGCGCCTTGAAGCTGGTGTGCCGGCCCTTGCCGATGATGACGTGGTCGTGGACCACGACGTCGACGGCCTGGGCGGCGCGCACGATCTCCTTGG
>JAEZHQ010000419.1 GCA_023416455.1 Pseudomonadota bacterium
GACCGGGGTCCTGCTTCCGCCGCCCCCGCGGCGCCGCGCGCCGGCCCCCCGGGCGCGGGCGGGGCGGAGCGCCGTCCGGGGCAATCATTTCACATTATTGTCCGATATCCCGTATGTTCGCATGTCCTGGTTGCGCGGTCGGCGACTTCCGCGTCCGGCCGGGGCGTGGCGGAACCAAGAGGCCGTCTCCATGCCGTCTCCATGCCGCGTTCGATGATCCGCCGCCTGCGGTGCGCCCTGCCTCCCGGCCGCTTCGGCTGCGCCCGTTTCGCGCTGGCCCTGGCGGTGGGCGCCGGCGGCGGCTGGCTGTTCGCCCGCCTCTCCCTGCCGCTGCCCTGGATGCTGGGCTCCATGGCGGCCTGCACGCTGGCCGCGCTCCTGCGGGCGCCGATCGGGGCGCCGTCCGCCGTCCGCCCGCCGATGCAGATGATCATCGGGGTCCTGCTGGGCGCCGGATTCACGCCGGAGGTGCTGGGGAGCCTGTCGGGCTGGATCCCGACGCTCGCCGGCCTCGCCCTCTTCGTCCTGGCCTGCGGCGCCATCTGCACCGTCTATTTCCGCAAGGTGGGCCGCCTCGACCCGGTGTCCGCCTACTTCGCGGGCATGCCGGGGGGGCTGATCGAGATGGTGGCGCTGGGCGAGCAGCGGGGCGGCGACGCCCGCACCATCGCGCTCGTCCATTCCGCGCGCATCCTCCTCATCGTGTTCGCCCTGCCTTTCCTGGCCAGCGTCCTCACCGGGGTGGACATCGGCGCGCGGCCGGCCACCGGCCTGTCGGTGCTGGACACGCCGTGGGACTCGGAGGTCTGGCTCGTCGCCACCGCCCTGGCGGGCGGGCTGCTGGGGCGGCTCCTGCGCCTGCCCGCGGCGACCCTGCTCGGGCCGATGCTGGCGAGCGCGGGGGTCCACGCCCTCGGCGTCACGGGCTTCCAGCCCGCCTACGAGGTCGTGAACGGCGCCCAGCTCGTGCTCGGGACGGCGATCGGCTGCCGCTTCGCCGGCGTCGCGCGCCGCGAGGTCCTGCGCGTGCTCCTGCTCACCCTCGGCTCCGCGGTGCTCCTGCTCGCCCTCACGCTGCTCTTCGCCGTCCTGGTCAGCCGGGTCTCCGCCTTCGGGATCGCGCCGGTGATGCTCGCCTATTCGCCGGGGGGGCTGGCCGAGATGAGCCTCGTCGCCGTCTCCCTCCAGATCGAGGTGGCCTTCGTGGCGGCCCACCACATCGCCCGCATCTTCCTGGTCACGGCCTGCGCCTCGACGGTGTTCCGGATCCTCGGCCGGCGCTCCGCCGCGGGCGACGGCAGCGCCCGTCGGCCATCGTGAAGGCGTCGCCCCTGCCTGCGGGGGCATCTCGGTATGTCATCTCATAATGTCGCTTGACGTTTTGCAATGTAGCATGATAGTGGATGCCATGCTTCCGCCCCCTGGGCGGTGTGCGACGTGGAAAGGGGATCGTCGATGATGCGCAAGGGTGCGGACCTGATTACCGAGTTCCTGGTCAAGGAGAAGATTCCCTACGTGTTCGGAATCTGCGGACACGGGAACGTCGGCATGCTCGACGCCCTCTACGACGCGCGCTCCGACATCACCCTGATCTCGCCGCGCCACGAGCAGACCGCCGCCCACATGGCCGACGCCTATTTCCGGGTCCGGCACGAGCCGGTCGCCACGCTGACCTCCTGCGGCCCCGGCTCGGCCAACCTCGTGATGGCGGCGGCGGTCGCCCTGACCGACTCCTCCGCCTTCCTGGCGATCACCGCGAACGTGCCGACCTCGCAGTTCAACCGCAGCCCGTTCCAGGAACTCAACCGCCATCACCAGGCCGATTTCACCAACGTGATGCGCCCGGTCGTCAAGCGGAGCTTCCAGCCCACCCGCGTGGACATGCTGCCGCTGGCCCTGCGGCAGGCGACCGATACGATGCTGTCCGGACGGGCCGGCCCGGTGCAGCTCGACGTGCCGTTCAACGTCTTCCAGGAGGAGGCCGAGGTCGCGCTGGAGCCGGGCGGGCGCACCGTCCTCAACGCGCGGCGCAGCGCCGCCGACCCCGAGGACGTGGCCGCCGCGCTGCGCATGATCCTGGCGGCGGAGCGCCCGGTCCTCTTCGTCGGGCACGGCGTCGCCCTGTCGGAAGCCTCCGCGGAGCTGACGGCGCTGGCCCACCGGCTGTCGATCCCGGTCATCAGCTCGCCCAACGGCATGGGCTGCCTCGACATGGAGGACGCCCTGTCGCTCGGCTTCATCGGCCGCAACGGCGCCTACCACGCCAACGAGGCCGGGCGGCGCAGCGACCTCGTGATCGCGGTCGGGGCGCGCTTCGACGACCGTTCCTCCTCCTCCTGGATGCCGGGCTATTCCTGGAACTTCCCGGACACCCGGCTGATCCACGTCGACGTCGACCACGCCGAGATCGGGCGCAACTACGCGGCCGATCTCGGCATCCTCGCCGACGCGCGGAGCTTCCTGCGCCAGCTCCTGGCGGAGATCGACCGCACGGACGTTCCGGCCGGCCCCCGCCTTGCCGAGTGGAACGCGCGGATCGCCGGGTGGCGGGCGGAGTGGGAGGCATTCGTCCGGCCCAACTTCGACCTCCACACCACGCCGATCCGCCCGGAGCGGATCGTGGCGGACTGCCGCAAGGTGCTTCCCGACGACGCCATCCTGACCTTCGACGCCGGCGTCCACCACAACTGGTTCATGCAGTTCTGGAACAGCCGCCGCCCGCAGACGATGCTCAACAGCTGGGGCTTCTCCGGGATGGGGTTCGGGCCGTCGAGCGTCCTCGGCGCCAAGCTGGCCGCCCCCGACCGGCCCTGCGTCTCCATCTGCGGCGACGGCGGCTTCACCATGGTGCCGCACGTCCTGTGCACCGCGGTCGAATACAACATTCCCGCGGTCTGGGTGGTGTGGAACAACTTCGCCTGGGGGGCCATCCGCGACATCCAGCATGGCCTGTTCGACGGCCGCGAACTGGGCACCGCCTTCCACAGCGGCCCGAACGGCGCTCCCTACAACCCCGATTTCGCCGCCTGGGCCCGCGCCGCCGGGGTCGACGCCCTGACGGTGACCCGCTCGGAGGATTTCGCGGGGGCTCTGGAGCAGGCGATCAAGGCCAACCGGCCCTTCCTCATCGACGTCCATGTCGACGCCGACGTGCGCCCGCCGGCGACCGGGGCCTGGGCGCTGCCGCCGACCCCGCACAAGGAGCCGGTGTTCGGCCGCCGCTACCTCGCCGCCGACGCCGGGTGACCGCCATGAGCCAGGGAATCCAAGGCGACGAAACCGCCGTCGTGCCGATGCTCATCGGCGGCGAATGGCGCACGGGGGCGGTGACGGAGGAGATCCGGGACCCCTACCGCGGGGAGCTGGTCTGCCGCGCGCCCGAATCCTCCGCGGCGGAGGTCGACGACGCCCTGCGGGCCGCGGCGGCGGCCAGGGCCGCGGCGGCGGCGGTTCCGGGCTACCAGCGCGCCGCGCTGATCCGCCGGGCGGCCGGGCTGGTGGCCGAGCGCGCCGAGGCCATCGCCCGGACGATGACCCGGGAGACCGGCAAGGCCCTGAAGGATTCCCGCCTGGAGGTGGCGCGCACCCTCGACACGCTCCAGCTCTCCGCCGAGGAGGCCGTCCGCATCGAGGGGGAGCATGTCCCGCTCGACGCGACGCCGATGGGGGCGGGCAAGATCGCGATGCTGCTCCGCTTCCCGGTCGGGGTCGTCGCCGGCATCACCCCCTTCAACGCCCCCCTCAACCTGGCGGCCCACAAGATCGGCCCCGCCCTGGCCGCCGGAAACGTCGTCGTGCTGAAGCCGCCGCCGCAGGCGCCGCTGACCGTCCACAAGCTGGTCGAGGCCTTCGTCGACGCCGGCGCCGCCCCGGGCGCCCTCAACGCCGTCTACGGCCGTGGCGCCGGGGCGCAGCTGGTGCGCGACCCGCGGGTGGACTTCATCAGCTTCACCGGGTCGGGGCCGGTCGGGGCCGCGATCAAGGCGGCCTCCGGGCTCAGGCGCGTCGCCCTGGAGCTTGGCGGCTCCGGCCCGACCATCGTGCACCACGACGCGCCGGTCGCCGAGGCGGCCGTCCAGTGCGCGCGCAACGCCATGCGGCTGGCCGGCCAGAGCTGCATCTCCGTGCAGAACGTCTACGTCCACCGCGCGGTCGCGCCGGCCTTCGTCGAGCGCCTGGTGCAGGAGGTCGAAGCCCTCCGGGTCGGCGATCCGCTCGACCCGCTGACCGACGTCGGCACGCTGATCGACGAGGCGGCGGCGCGGCGGGTCGAAGGCTGGATCCGGGAGGCCGTCGACGGCGGGGCCGCCCTGCTGACCGGGGGGACGCGCAACGGCGCGCAGCTGCGGCCGGCGGTCCTGACCGACGTGCGGCCCGACATGAAGGTCGTCTGCGAGGAGGTGTTCGGCCCCGCCGTGTCGGTCCAGCCCTACGACGACATCGAGCGGGTCTTCGAGACGGTCAGCGGCAGCCGCTTCGGCCTCCAGTGCGGCCTTTTCACCGCCTCGCTCCCGCTCAGCATCCGGGCGGTGCGCGCGCTGCGGACCGGCGGCGTGATCGTCAACGGGACCTCGACCTGGCGGACCGACCAGCTCCCCTACGGCGGCGTGAAGGACAGCGGCATCGGCCGCGAGGGGCCGCGCTACGCCATCCGCGACATGACCGAGGAGCGCCTCGTCCTCTTCAATCTGTGATGCGGACGGCGCTGTGAAGGCGCCGTCCGCATCACCCTCTCGATCAATGCTATCGCATTGATCTGTCGGGTTTTACCGGCGGCGCTCCGTGTTCATGCGCCGCCGGTATGACGGCCGCCGGTGACGGGGGCCGGCCGGGGGAACGCGCAGCATCCGGGAAAGGGCAATGAGCAATCCTGAACGCCAGTATGATGTGGTGGTGGCCGGGGGCGGCAACGCGGCGCTGTGCGCGGCGATCAGCGCGCGGCGGGCCGGCGGGCGCGTCCTCGTCCTGGAGGCGGCGCCGAAGTTCTACCGCGGCGGCAACACCCGCCACACCCGGAACATGCGCTGCGCCCACGACAGCGCCACCGACTTCCTGACCGGCCCCTACAGCGAGGACGAGTTCTGGGAGGATCTGCTCCGCGTCACCGGCGGGCAGACCGACGAGCCGCTCGCCCGCTTCATGATCCGCCAGTCGAAGGAGATCCTCGGCTGGATCACCGGGCAGGGCGTGCGCTTCCAGCCGTCGCTCGGCGGCACGCTCAACCTGGGACGGACCAACTCCTTCTTCCTCGGTGGCGGGCGGGCCATGCTCAACGCGCTCTACCGCACCGCCGAGGATCTCGGGGTCGACATCCGCTACGACAGCGAGGTGGTGGAGCTGGAGACCGACGGCGGCCGCTTCCTGGCCGCCCATGTCCGGCAGGGCCGGGAGCCGGACGCCCGGATGGCGGTGGTGCGCGCGCCGGCCCTGGTCGCCGCCGCCGGCGGCTTCGAGGCGAACATCGACTGGCTGAAGGAGCATTGGGGCGCGGCGGCGGACAATTTCCTGATCCGCGGCACGCCCTACAACCGCGGGACGCTGCTGCGGCTCCTGCTCGCCAAGGGGGTCCAGCCGGTGGGCGATCCGACCCAGTGCCACGCCGTCGCCGTCGACGCGCGCGCGCCGCGCTTCGACGGCGGCATCATCACCCGGCTCGACTGCGTGGTCTTCGGCATCGTCGTCAACCGGCACGCCGAGCGCTTCTACGACGAGGGCGAGGACTTCTGGCCGAAGCGCTACGCGATCTGGGGCCGGCTGGTCGCCGCCCAGCCCGACCAGATCGCCTACATCCTGTTCGACGCCAAGTCGCTGGACCTCTTCATGCCGTCGCTCTACCCGCCGATCCAGGCCGCCACCATCGGGGAGCTGGCCGGGCGGCTCGGCCTCGACCCGGAGGCGCTCCAGGCCACGGTGACCCGCTTCAACGCCGCCGTCCGCCCCGGCCGCTTCGACCACACGGTGTTCGACGACTGCCGCACCGAGGGGCTGTCGCCGCCCAAGACCCATTGGGCGCGCGCGCTCGACACGGCGCCCTTCTACGCCTACCCCGTGCGGCCCGGCATCACCTTCACCTATCTGGGAACGCGGGTCGACCGCGACGCCCGCATCCTGATGTCCGACGGGCGCCCGTCGGACAACATGTACGCGGCCGGCGAGATCATGGCCGGCAACGTCCTGGGGAAGGGCTACGCCGCCGGCGTCGGCATGACCATCGGCAGCGTGTTCGGCCGGATTGCGGGAGAGAAGGCGGTGGCCCATGCACAGCCCTGACACCATGGCCGGTTCCCGGTCCCCGGCTTCCATCGCCCCGGCCGCCATCGCGCCCGCCGCGCCGCCGCCGGCCGGGGCCGGCACGCCGCTGGCCGAAGCCGGCCGGCTGATGACGGTCTGCAACTCCTGCCGCTACTGCGAGGGGCTGTGCGCGGTGTTCCCGGCCATGGAGCTGCGCCGCGGCTTCCTGACCGGCGACCTCGACTATCTCGCCAACCTCTGCCATGGCTGCGGCGCCTGCTACGACGACTGCCAGTTCTCGCCGCCGCACGAATATGCGGTCAACGTGCCGCAGACCCTGGCCAGGGTCCGCAACGATTCCTACCGGACCTACGCCTGGCCCGGCCCGCTCGCGGGGATGTTCGAGCGCAACGGCGTGATGATCAGCGCCGTCGCCGCCCTCGGGGTGGCCGGCTTCATCGCGGGCTTCGTTGCCTTCAACGAGCCGGGCGCCCTGTTCCAGGCGCAATCCGGGCCGGGGGCCTTCTACCGGCTCATGCCCCACGACGCGATGGCGGCGCTGTTCGGCGCGGCGCTGCTCTACGCCGTGGCCGCGATGGCCATGAGCCTGCGCAACTTCTGGCGGGCGATCACCGGATCCTCACCGGCGGCGCCGGACCTCGCGTCGCTCCGCCAGGCGGTCGTTGACGCCGGCCGGCTGCGCCACCTCGACGGCGGCGGCGTCGGCTGCATGAACGCCGACGAGCGGCCCACGGACCGGCGCCGGCTCTACCATCATCTGACCTTCTACGGCTTCCTGCTGTGCCTCGCGTCGACCTCGGTCGCCACCTTGTACCACTATCTCCTCGGCCGGGAGGCGCCCTATCCCTGGTACGACCTCCCGGTCCTGCTCGGCACCGCCGGCGGCATCGGGCTGGTGGTGGGGCCGGCCGGCCTGCTCGCCGCGAAATGGCGGCGGCGGCCGGAGCTGCTCGACGCCAGGAATCTCGGCATGGACGTCGCCTTCATCGCGATGCTGTTCCTCACCGGCCTGACCGGCCTGATGCTGCTGGTCCTGCGCGAGACTCCGCTCATGGGCCTGCTGCTCGCGGTCCATCTCGGCGTCGTCTTCAGCCTGTTCGTGACCATGCCCTACGGCAAGTTCGTGCACGGCCTCTACCGCTTCGCCGCCCTGGTCCTCCACGCGCGGGAGCAGCGCGCGGCCGGGGGCGGCTCCGGCCACGGGTGAGGCGGCGCCAGCGCCGCCTCCCCTTAAAGCCGGCGCTGCGGCTCAGCCGCGTTCGCTGAAGCGGCCGTGCCCGGCGCGGGCGGTCAGCCTTTGGAAGTCGGCGCCGTCCATGTGGACGAGGGTCTCGTGGTCGCCACCCTCGAAATAGACGTCGGGCCGGTCGGCGATGCTGTCGTCGACGATCGTCGGCACCCCGTAGGCATCGCCCATGACCGGCACGGCGCCGCGCGCGCAGTCCGGGAACAGGCGGGCCATCTCCGCCTCCGCAACCATTTCCAGCGGACGGCTGGTCTGCGCGCGCAGTTCCGCCATGCGGATGTGGCGGGTGGCCGGCAGCACGGCCAGGAGATAGCCGAACTCATCCTTCAGCAGCACGCCCTTGGCCAGGAGATCGCCCGGAACATGGCCGGCCTGGGCCGTGCGCATCGACGACGCCGTCGGCGCGTGCCGGAGCAGGTCGTAGCGGACATGCCGGTCCGACAGGAACTGCTCCATCGTGATCGCGATACCCATGGCATGGCCTCCCGCACAAGAGGGCGCGCAACGGCACCGAAGGGGACGGATTCTAGGCCCGCCGGGCGGACCGCCGCAACCGTGTCCCGCCCGGCAATTCCGGCGAAGCGCCCCACGCAATTTGGGGAAGGAGGGCCGGGCCTCGTGTGACCGATGGAAGACCGGCCTTGACAGGGCGGCGCGAGGGGGCATTTTTATTGCACCGCAGCATAACAAGAACCCAACCGGGGGAGACGCCTTCTCAACGCCTTGAGGAGGTTTTTTCATGCCCGTTCCCAACCGCCCCGCGGCCCTTGCGCCGCGTCCCGAGAGGCGCCGCATCCCGCGCAGGGCGGGGAAGCGGCGGGGCTGATCCCCCACCGAAGGGATGCGGACGCCCGTTCGCTTCGGATCCACCCGGCCGGCGGTCCGGCGGCCCGGCGTGCCGGTGAGGCGGCGCGGGTCCATGCCTTTCCTTGGCTTATCTGGAGGTCATCATGACGAGACGAGCGGTCGCCCTTGGCGGCTTCGGCGGATTCAACCTGCATGGTGCGGGGGTGCTGACGGCGCTGGAACGCCTCGACACCCGGCCGGACCTGTTCACGGTGACGTCCGGCCAGATCGTCGTTCTGGCCGCCTGGCTGTGCGGCGGGGACGTGCGCGGCCTGCTGCTCGACCCCGACCGCGCGCCCGAGCCGTTCCGGGCTTGGCGGACCGCCCTTCCCGGCGGCTCCGGCGTGCCGCGGCCGGCGGTCCACGCCCACGCCCGGCGCTGGCTCGACGTGCCGCTCACGCCCGCCGCGATGCCGGACCGGTTGCTGCCGGCCCGTGGCACCGCGGAGGCCGCCGGGATCGCCCGTACGCTGAACGAGGCGGCGGTGGGGGTGGTGTTCAACAGCGTCGATGTCCGCTCGGGCGCGGGCCTGCTCCACGGCAACGCCGCCGCCCGGCGGCTGATGGCCGGCGACGCCGGGCTGGAGGACATCACCGCCGAGGCGGTCGGGAGCGCCCTGCGGGATTGCCTGGATGGCGTCGAGGAGGCCCCCGGCGGCCTGATCGACGGCGCCTGCCAGCGCAGCGTCGTCCTGGCCGAGCTGCACGGCTTCGAGGAGGTTACGGTGGCGGCCCCGTTCCCGGTGTCCTGGATCGGGCCGGTGCCGCGCAACCGGTCCGAGGTGGAGAACTGGAGGATCCGCCATCGGTTCGCCAACTCCTACAAGGCCGAGGTGGCGCGCCTGCGCCGCGTGATCGATCCGGCCGGCAAGGGCACGCCGCGCGAGCCGGGCCACCGGATCCGCTCCCTGACGGAGCTGCCGCTGCGCCGCCACCACGGCTACTTCGACCATGTCACCGAGAAGCACGAGGTGTTCGAGGACGCCCTGGCCCAGGCCCTCGACCATTTTGCGCCGCGGCCCCACCGGGTCCGCATTGCCGGCTAGGCCGGCATTCCGGGACCGGAGGTGCCGGATGGGCGCTGTGCCCCCACGCTCTCCCGCACCGGGTCGGCGGCGGCGTATTCCGGGCGGTGGGCCAGGCCGGCCTTGAGGTGATCGACCAGCAGCCGCACCTTGGCCGACAGATGGCGCTTTTGCGGGTAGAGCGCCCACACGGCGGTGCTGGGCGGGCGGTGCGCATCCAGCAGCGACACCAGCCGGCCGGCGCGCAGGGGCTCGTGGACGTAATAGTCGGGCAGATGGCAGAGGCCGAATCCACGCAGCGCGGCGTCGAGAACCGCCACGCCGCTGTTGCAGCGCCAGCGCCCCTGCGGCCGGAACAGCCATTCGCGGCCGCCGTCGTCGAAGAGCCAGGTGTCGGCGGTGCCGACGAGGCACTGGTGGCCGGCCAGTTCCGACAGGGTGTGCGGGGTGCCGTAGCGGGCCAGATAGTCCGGCGCGGCGCACAGATACATGGTGCGCGGCGCGATGCGGGTCGCCACCAGGCTCGAATCGGCAAGCCGGCCGAGGCGCACCGCGAGGTCGAGCCCCTCATGCACGAGGTCCAATGTGCGGTTGGTCAGCTCGATCTCCACCCGGAGCTGCGGGTAGCGTGCGAGGAAGGTGTTGACGAGGGGCACGATGAACCGCTCGCCGTAGGAGACGGCGCAGGTCATCCGGAGCTGGCCGCGCGGTTCCCCTTGCAGGTCGCTGACGGCGAGGCAGGCCTCCTCGCATTCCTCCACCAGGCGCTGGCAGCGGGCGAGAAAGGCGCGCCCCGGCTCGGTCAGCGTGACCCGCCGCGTCGTCCGATAGAAGAGGCGGACCTGCAAGCGGTCCTCCAGCCGGGCCACCTGACGGCTCACCTGCGACGAGGAGAGCCGCAGGCGGTCGGCGGCGCGCGAGAAGCTGCCGCACTCCGCCACCGCCACGAACTCGTCGATCCCGTCCCACCGGCTCACGCCCCGCTCCCCCGCCCGCCCGCAACATTATCCCCATACGGCAATAATCATTTCCCGAACAGGCGGATTATCAATCTCTCCGGTCCGGCTAGCATGCCCGGCAACGATACCGGACTGCCGGAGGGAAAGAGATGATCACGTCGCGTGCCGCGGTCGCGTGGGCGGCCAACCGTCCGCTGGAAATTGAAGAGGTGTCGGTTGCCGCGCCCCGGGCGGGGGAGGTGCTGGTCCGCATCGTCGCCACCGGGGTCTGCCACACCGACGCCTACACGC
>JAEZHQ010000538.1 GCA_023416455.1 Pseudomonadota bacterium
TTGCAACCCTTCACCAATGTGGTGCGCCGTTCGAAATCGGAGCGCACAACGGATGAATTCTTGGCGCATGAACTCTGCCGGAAAGAGAATTCCGGGTATGTCGGCCCATATCTGTGGAGGCTGTGGAAAGCCGGGGTGGGGCCTCGCTTGGAACCCCACATGGCGCTCCGGCGGGCAGGCCCGCCGTGCTACGGCCGCGAGAATGTCACCGTGTCGCCCGGCCTCCCGTCCACAACTTACGGGTTGCCCAATGATCCGTCAAAGGCCGAATCGCCTGCGTTGGTCGAACACGATCCGGATGCGGCGCCTCACCTTGCGCCGCACTGAAAAGGCGATCAGCCGGCCGCTGACGGATGATGTCGGGGAGGTGAGCGACGCATCGGCAGTCTTCGACTGGGAGCCTTTCGGCGGGGAGCCGCGACCATGGATTGGAAGCCCATCGACACCGCGCCCCGCGACGGCAGCCGGGTCCTTCTCTGGCTGCCCGGTCGCGGGGCGGCCTGGGGATGCTGGGGGATCGCCCCCGACGACGCCACCACCAGCGATCCCTGCTGGCACGACGGCCACCACGCCTTCTCCCACCCCTGGGGCTGGCCGCCGCCGAGCCACTGGCTGCCCATCCATCCGCCGGCACCGGACGAACGGGCCGACCGTCCGTCCTGACCGTCCGTCCTGACCGTCCGTCCTGACCATCCGTCCCGAACCCCAACCCCGACCGCCCGGGCCGACGTCCATGGACAACCGCCCCCCTCCGTCCCCGCGCCGCGGCCTGTTGCGCCTGTATGGCGCGCTCTGGCACTTCGCGGCGGGCAGCCGCCATCTGGTGGTCCTCTTCTTCGCGCTGCTGATCGCGGCGCAGCTCACGCGGCTGGCCATGCCCTACTTCTTCGGCACGGCAGTCAACGCCTTGCAGGACGCCCGGGCGCAGGACATCGGGGCGGCGGCGGAGGCGCTGCTTCTCATGCTGGCGGCGGGCGTGGCCGGCTGGCTGCTGCACGGCCCCGGCCGGGTGGTGGAGCGCTTCACCGCCCTCAGGATCCGCGAGCGCTTTTCCGACGCCGTCTACGCCAAGCTGATGCGCCTGCCCATGGGGTGGCACGAGACGCACCATTCCGGCGAGACCATCCAGCGGGTGGGCAAGGCCAACCTGGCGCTGTTCGGCTTCGCCCAGAACCAGTACACCTACCTGCGCAACGCGGTCGGCCTGTTCGGGCCGCTGGTGGCGCTGTTCGCCATCTCCGCGCCGGTGGGGCTGGCCGCCGTCGCCGCCTACGCCGTGCTGGGCGCCGTCGTGCTGCGGCTGGACCGCACCATGGCCCGCCTCATCGACGACGAGAACGTGGCGGAGCGGCGCTACACGGCGGAGCTGGTGGACAGCCTGGGCAACGTGGCGACCGTGCTGACCCTGCGGCTGGAGCAGGCGACGCGCTCGGCCATGATGCGGCGCCTGCACGCGGTCTTCGCGCCGCTGCGCCGCAACATCGTGGTCAACGAGGCCAAATGGCTGACCATCGAGCTGTTCGGCCAGGTCCTGCGCGTCGGGCTGGTCGCCTTCTACGGCTGGCTGGAATGGCGGTCGGCCGGGGTCATCATGGTCGGCACGGCGGTGATGGTCTACCAGTATTCGGAGCAGATCGGGGAGGTCGTCGGCTCCTTCGCCACGCAATGGCAGGACATCGTGCGCAACGGCACCGACCTGTCCGGCACCGACGCCATCTTCGACGCGGCCGACCGGCGCGGCTCGGGCGGGCGGGTGCCCGAGGGCTGGCGGGAGATCCGGGTGGAGGGGCTGCGCTTTTTCCACCCGAACCGGCGCCGGGCGGCGCCGACCCTGGACGACGTGTCGATCACCCTGCGCCGGGGCGCGCGCATCGCCCTGGTGGGCGAGAGCGGGTCGGGGAAAAGCTCGCTCCTGCGGGTGCTGAGCGGCCTCTACGAACCGGGGGCGGTGCGCTTCCGCATCGACGGCGTGGAGCATCCGGAGCTGGTCGACCTGCGCTCCGCCACCACGCTGATACCCCAGGACCCGGAGATCTTCGAGAACACCGTGGAGCACAACGTCACCATGGGCGTCGACTGCACCCCGGAGGAGATCCGGCGGGCCTGCGATCTGGCCCGGCTGACCCCCATCGTCGAGGCCATGCCCATGGGGCTGGCGACGCGCATCGTGGAGCGCGGCGGCAACCTGTCGGGCGGCCAGAAGCAACGGCTGGCGCTGGCCCGCGGCGTGCTGGCGGCGAAGGGCCGCCCGATCATCATGCTGGACGAGCCGACCAGCAGCCTCGACCCGGCGACCGAGGCGCAGGTCTACGCCGGCCTGATCGACGCCTTTCCCGACGCCTGCATCCTCTCGGCCATCCACCGCCTGCACCTGCTGCCGCGCTTCACCCGCATCGTCTACATGGCCGATGGCCGCGTCGTGGACAGCGGCACGCTCGGCGATCTCCTGGCGCGCCAGGACCGCTTCCGGGAGCTGTGGCGGCAGGCCACCGGCGAGCCCGGCACGGGGATCCGGACGGCGCACTGAACTTTGTCCACCCCCGGCCGAATGGCGGAGTTGCCCATTCGGCATCCCCCATCCATCTGAAGCCTGCAAGGATAGGCGCGGAGTGAAAGGATACGATCGTGGGTTCGCCCGAAGAAGCCCTGCCGTCCCGTCTGGAGCGCGCGTGCGCCGAGCGGGGACTCAAGATGACCGGCCAGCGCCGCGTCGTCGCGCGCGTCCTCTCCGAATCGGCCGACCACCCGGACGTCGAGGAGGTGTACCGGCGCGCCTCCGAGATCGACTCGGCGATCAGCCTGGCGACCGTCTACCGGTCGATGCGGCTGTTCGAGGACATCGGTATCATCCAGCGGCACGATTTCGGCGACGGCCGTGCCCGCTATGAAGAGGCCCGCGGCGACCACCACCATCACCTGATCGATATCGAATCGGGCGAGGTGGTGGAGTTTCAGGACGACGCGCTCGAGGCGGCGATTGCGCGAATCGCGCGCGAGCTGGGGTTCGAGCTGATCGGCCAGCGCCTGGAGATCTTCGGGCGCCGGTTGCCGCGCCGTGGAACGGACCAGGCGTGATGGCGGACAGCGACGAGGGTGAGCGGTTCGCCGCGTGCGAAGCGGCCGTGTGCGGTTGCCGGCCCGTCGTCGAGCGCGCCTACCGCGAGCTGGTCTGCTGCGGCCGTCCGGACCGCCATGCCCTGGAGGCCGCCACCGTCGTCCTGCGCTGGCATCACCCCGAGCTGCTCGGGCTTCAGGCCCGGCAGATCGTCGAACGCTGGGTGGCCGCCGGTCCGCTGCACTGAGCACCGCCGGCCGCGGGCTGCCGTCAGGGTTTTGCGCCGCGCCGCGCCGCAGCCGCCCGCAGGTCGGCGGCAGCGGCGGCGATCACGCCCTCCCAGTCGCCGGGGTGCTCCTGGCGGAACAGGCGCAGCGAGGGGTACCAGGGGCTGTCGGCGCGGTCGAGCAGCCAGCGCCAGTCCGGCGCGTAGGGCAGGAGAAGCCACGCCGGAACGCCGAGCGCCCCCGCCAGATGGACGATGGCGGTGTCCACGGCGATGACGAGGTCGAGGCTTTTCACGATGGCCGCGGTGTCGGCGAAGTCGCGCACGCCCTCCATCAGATCCTCCACCGCGGCCGGCAGGCGGCCCCGCCCGGTGCGGGCGTCGCCGGCCTGGAGGCTGAAGAAGCGCACCCCCGGCACGGCCAGCAGCGGTGCCAGCCGCTCCGGCGCCAGGGAGCGGTTGCGGTCGTTGCGGTGGCGGGGGTTGCCCGCCCACACCAGCCCGACCCGCAGCCCCGCCGGCGCCCCCTCCGCCCCGGCCAGCCGCCGGGTCCAGCGCGCCGCGGCCCCGGCCTCCGCCGCCAGGTAGGGCACGGTGGCGGGAATGCTGCCGAGGTCGGTGGCGAAGGCCCGCGGCAGGCTCATCAGCGGGCAGTGGCGGTCGTGCGGCGGCGGCTCGGCGCCCTTGACCAGAACCTGGACCTCGGGTCCCAGCGAGCCGAACAGGCGGAACAGCAGCGGATGGGCCTCCAGGACCACGCGCCCCCCCGCGCGCGCCACCAGAGGGGCATAGCGCGCGAACTGGATGGCGTCGCCGAAGCCCTGCTCGGCGTGGAGCAGGATGGTGGCGCCGTCGAGCGGCTCGCCCGTCCAGGGCGGCGCGGCGAAGCGGCGCCAGCGCCGCTCGAACCCCTCCCAGCCGGCGCGCAGGTCGCCTTGCACCAGCCGGCCGACGGCGCGGGCCAGGTGGGTTTCGGCATGGTCGGGCCGGCGGGCCAGCGCGGCATCGAAGCAGGCTTCGGCCTCGCCGAAGCGGCGCAGGTCGCGCAGCACCGTGCCCAGGTTGAGCAGCGTGTCCGGATGGCCGGGGCGCAGCCGCATCGCGCGCGACAGCCAGGCGTGGGCCGCTCCATAGCGGGCC
>JAEZHQ010000600.1 GCA_023416455.1 Pseudomonadota bacterium
GTCCAGGACCCGGCGGGCGTGCTCCTCGAACAGCGCGGCGGCCGGGGCGGGCAGCAGGTCGGCGAGGCGGCGGCCGGTCAACGGCCCCGCGTCCGCCATCCCGCCGGCGGCGAGCCGGAGCCACGCCGGGGCGGCGAGGAGAGACTCGGCCCGCCGGTTGGCGATGGTGATCCGGCCGTCCCGGTCCAGTTCGAGGATGGCGTCGTCCAGCCCGGCGAGGAGCGCCTCCAGACGGCACGCGGCGGCGGCGGCATCGTCGCGGGCGCGGGCCTGCATCGTCCCGGCCAGGGCATCGATGGCCTGTTCCAGCCGCTCGATCTCCGAGCCGCCGGGCGGCGGGCCGCCCGCCCTGCCGGCGCCGCACCGGCGTTCGGCCTCCGCCGCCAGGCGCACCAGCGGACCGCGCACGATGACACGGGCACCGATCCAGGCGGCCAGCAGCATCGCCACCACCGCCAGCGCGACGAGCAGGGCCGTGCGGCCGCCAGCATCGGCGCGGTCGCCGGGCAGCGCGGCGCGCTCCAGCGCCACCGCCAGGAACAGGCCGTCGGGCAGGTCGCGCACCGGCGCGTAGGCCAGGACCCGCTTCTCCCCGTCCGGGCCGGACAGCGCCGCGACGCCGGAGGCGCGGTCACGGGCCGCCGCCAGCAGGGGCGGTGGCAGCGGATGCCCGACACGATCGTCGTCGGGATGGCCGGCCAGCAGGACGCCGCGGCGGTCGGCCAGCAGCAGCGTTGCCTCCGCGGACAGCGCCTTGCCCGCCAGCGCTTCCCCCAGCCATCCCGGATCCAGCGCCAGGACCGCCACGCCGGCCGCCTGCCCGGCGGCGTCGGCGTAGGGCAGCGCGAAGGACAGCACCGGCCGGCCGCCGGAGCGTGGCGCCGCGGCGCCGTCAGGGGCCGGTTCGTGGTCGCCGACCGCGAGATCCCGGCTGGTCCAGGCCCTCACGACGTGGGCACGGTCGCCGATCCAGGATCCGACCAGCGCGCGGTCCATGGCGCAGCGGACCCGCCCGTCGCGCCCGGCGAGCAGAAGGCTCTGCCAGCCGGGCACCCGCGGCCGCAGCCGGTCGAGGAAGGACTGGCAGCGCGCGTCGTCCGCCCCGATCGCCGGGGCCGCCTCCGCGACGGTCGCCAGCACGGCGCGCACGCCGTCCAGGATGCGCCGCGCCTCGTCCTGGGCGTGCGCCAGCATGCGCCGCGATTCGTCGGCGGCACGCCGGTCGCCATCCCGGCGCTGCGCATGGGCATCGTAGGCCACGACACCGAGAGCCGGCAGCGCTGCGGCCAGAACGAGGAGGATGAGCCGGGGGACGACGCTCATGACGGGCACGCAGGTCGCAGTGACGGACAAAAGGTGGTGAGCACCGCCCCAGGTCTCAACCTCCGGCCGGCGCCCCCGCGCCGACGCCGCGCCCGGAAACCGCCTTCCCTCCGGGCGGCAACCCACCCCCCGTTCCGCCCTTTACCAGAAGCCCCGCGGCCTCACAACCAGTTCATTTGTCAACGAAAGTCGAACGGTGCATCGGCGATGCGGGCCGTCACGCACCGCGCGCCAGCGGCCCGGCCGCCCCGCCCAGCGCCACCGGAAGGGGCTTGGCCTCCGGATCGCCGGCCCTTCCTTGGCCGCGTCGCCCGGCGAGCGCAACCGTGACGCGCCCGTCGGTGTTGGTGAGGTTGCGTTGGTGAGGTTGCATTGGTGAGGTTGCATTGGTGAGGTTGCGGCCGCCCATGCGGCGGCGGGGGCGGCCCGCCCGTGGTCCACAGGCCGGACAGGGCGGATCGCAGCGCCGCAGGGGCGCGCATCCCGTGAGCGCGGCGCCCGGCGCCCCCGCTCAAGGAAACGGGCCGCCCCGCGACGGGACGGCCCGCTCCGGCATGGTGCGGCCGGTGTCAGCCGCGCGTGCTGCCCGGCGCCTTGGTGCCGGTCGCGACGGTGTCGCTGGCCGGCTTCTGCGTGCTGGCGCTGGTGCCATGGTTGGCGGAGCAATCCGCGTTGGCGATCCCGGCCGTCAGGAGCGCGGCGAGACCGAACAGCACGGCGACCGGCTTGGCTCCATGAGACATTGGATCACCTCCTTTCCGAACGTTGAGCGACCGGAAGGATGTTGGGTCGCCGAACGGTTCGGTCAACCACCCGCCGGCACTTCTACCGCGACGCCGGCATCGCGTCGGTTTCCACGAGGCCGCGCATGACCGCGAACAGCTCGGCCTTGTCCTCGAAGCCGATGCCCGGCACATCCGGCAGGCGGACGCGGCCGTTCTCCACCGCAATGCTGTCGGCGAAACCGCAGAAGGGCTTGAAGACGTCGGGGTAGGACTCGTTGCCGCCCAGGTGCAGGCCCGCGGCGATGTTCAGCGACATCTGGTGGCCGCCGTGGGGAACGACGCGGCGGCTCGACCAGCCATGGGCGGACAGCATGTCGAGCGTGCGCAGATACTCCACCAGCCCGTAGCTGAGCGCGCAGTCGAACTGAAGCCAGTCGCGGTCCGGGCGCAGGCCGGCGAAGCGCACGAGGTTGCGCGCGTCCTGGTGGGAGAACAGGTTCTCGCCGGTCGCCATGGGTCCGTCGTAATGCCGCCCCAGCTCGGCCTGGAGGGCGTAGTCGAGCGGGTCGCCGGCCTCCTCGTACCAGAACAGGCCGTAGGGCTCCAGGGCGCGGGCGTAGGCGACGGCGGTCGGCAGGTCGAAGCGGCCGTTGGCGTCGATGCACAGGTTGCGGCCCTCGCCGACCACCGCCAGCACAGCCTCGATGCGGCGCCGGTCCTCGTCCAGCGAGGCGCCGCCGATCTTCATCTTCACCACCGTGTAGCCGCGGTCCCGGTAGCCGCGCATCTCGTCCTGGAGCGCCTCCAGCCCCTTGCCGGGGCGGTAGTAGCCCCCGGCGGCGTAGACCCACACCGACTCGTCGGCCACGCCGCCGCGGAATCGGTCGGCCAGCAACCGGTAGAGCGGCTGGCCGGCGATCTTGGCCACCGCGTCCCACACCGCCATGTCGAGGGTGCCGACCGCGACCGAGCGCTCGCCATGGCCGCCCGGCTTCTCGTTGGTCATCAGCCGGTCCCAGATCCGGAAGGGGTCAAGGTTGTCCCGCTCCTCGTCGACCAGGCTGTCGGGATCGGCCGCCATCAGGCGGGGGATGAAGCGTTCCCGCAGCAGCCCGCCGGCGCCGTAGCGCCCGTTGGAATTGAAGCCGTAGCCGATCACCGGCCGGCCGTCGCGCAGGACGTCGGTGACCACCGCCACGACGCTGCAGGTCATCTGGCTGAAGTCGATCCAGGCGTTGGCGATGTCCGACCTGATGCCCACGGTTTTCTCGCGGACCTCGACGATGCGCATGGCGTTCCCTTTCCGGCGGGCTGTCCCTGGTCGCGACGATAGCGATGGACCTTCGGCCCCCGCCAATGCCAGTTTCGGATCGCATCATGCCGGCCCGGCATCGCAAAGGGCGGCGGCGTCCGTGGAACGGGAACGGCATGGAACTGACCTGGCTCGAAGACTTCCTCGCGCTGGCCGACTGCGGCAACTTCTCGCGCGCGGCGGCGGCGCGCCACCTCACCCAGCCGGCCTTCAGCCGCCGCATCCGTGCGCTGGAGGATTGGGTGGGCGCCCCCCTGTTCGACCGGAGCACCCAGCCGGTGGCCCCGACCGAGGCCGGGCGCCGCTTCCGCCCCTTCGCCGACGAGACGGTGCGCCGCCTGCTCCAGGGCCGCGAGGAGGCGCGCCTGGCCGATGCCGGCGCCGCCTCCACCCTGCGCTTCGCGGCGACCCACGCGCTGTCGCTGACCTTCTTCCCCCGCTGGCTGCGCGGCCTGGAGGAGCGCGCACGGCTGGGCGCCGTCCATCTCCTCTCCGACAGCATGCAGGCGTGCGAACAGGTGATGCTCCAGGGCCAGGCGCAGTTCCTGCTGTGCCACCACCACCCGGCGGCCCCGGCCCGGCTGGAGCCTGCCGCCTTCCGCGCGGCGCGCGTCGGCGGTGACCGCCTGGTGGCGGTGAGTGCCCCGGATGGTGCCGGCGCGCCGCTCCACCGGCTGCCCGACGGCGGGCCGGAGACGCCGGCCCCCCTGCCCCACCTCGCCTACAGCGCGGAATCGGGGATGGGGCGCATCGTTGCGGCGGCCCGGCGCGGCTCCGCCCGGCCGCTGCGGCTGGAAACGGTCTTCACCTCGCACCTCGCGGCGGTGCTGCGCACGCTGGCCCGTGACGGGCGCGGCGTGGCGTGGCTGCCGGAAAGCCTGGTTGCCGACGATCTGGCGCAAGGCACGCTGGCGCGGGCCGGCGGGGCCGGCTGGGACGTCGCGGTGGAAATCCGCCTGTTCCGCCCCCGCGCCCGCCAGAGCCCGGCGGCGGAAGCCCTCTGGGCGCTGGCCGCCGCCGCCTCCGGGATGGACGAAACCGCTGGAAAGGAGTGACGGAATGTCGGAACCATGGCTGCTCTACGCGGTCCCGGGCTGGGGGTCGGTGCTCGCCGAGGCCATGCTCGCCTGGTGCGGGGTGCCCTGCCGGATCGAAGATGTGGAGGGATTCGACCGGGAAGGGCCGGCGCGCGACCGGCTGATTGCGGTCAACCCGCTGGCCCAGCTTCCGACCCTGGTCCTGCCCGACGGCACGGTGATGACCGAAAGCGCGGCCATCGCCCTGCTTCTGGCCGAACGCCATCCGGACGCCGGGCTGGCCCCGCCGCCGGACGCCGCGGAGCGGCCCGCCTTCCTGCGCCGGCTGGTCTGGCTGGCGGCCAGCGTCTATCCCACCTTCACCTACGGCGACTATCCCGAACGCTGGGCCGGCGGCGCGGCGGAGGCGCTGCGCGCCGCCGCGCTGGCCCACCGCAAGCGGCTGTGGCGGACGTTCGAGGCGGAGCTGGCGGCCGGCCCAGCCCCGGGGTTCCAGCCCGGGCCGTGGGTGCTGGGGGAGCGCTTCTCCGCACTCGACATCCATGTCTGCGCCATGACGCGCTGGCGCCCCGGGCGCGCCTGGTTCGCCGCCAGCTGCCCGCGGCTGACGGCGGTGGCGGAACGGGCCGACGGGCTGCCCCGGCTGGCGCCGGTGTGGGCGCGCAACGTCGCCGCGACGGATTAGGGGAGCGGGACCGGCCCTGGCGAAGCGGGGGCGCCGTTCCCACGTAGCGCATCATGCCGCGCGATGAGCCCCACAACCGCTTCCCCGCCATACCGTCCGACCACTGGGACGGCGAGCGCTTCTTCAACCCGCGGGCCGACACCGACAGGAGCCGCCGCGACCTGTGGCGCCTCTACACCGAGCCGGCCTGGCCGCGCTGGCCGGCCGCGGCCCCGGACGCCCCGCCGGCGGTCCCGGACCTCGGCCCTCCGGCGGCGGGGGAGGTGGCGCTGACCTTCATCGGCCACGTCACCTTCCTGATCCAGATCGGGGGCGCGGCCTTCCTGACCGATCCGGTCTTCTCCGACCGGGCCGGGCCGCTGGGGTGGCTGGGACCCCGGCGGGTGCGGCCTCCGGCCGTGCCGATGGACGCGCTGCCGCCGGTCGACGCCGTTCTGCTCAGCCACAACCACTACGACCACATGGATGTGCCGTCGCTGCGCCGGCTGGCGCGGCGGCACGGCGTGCCGCAGGTGGTCACCGGGCTCGGCAACGGGCGCCCGCTGCGCCGCGCCGGCTTCGACGCGGTGGAGGAGCTGGACTGGTGGGACGGGATCGACGGCCCGGGCGGCACCCGCATCACCTTCGTGCCGGCCCAGCACTGGTCGGCGCGCACCCCCTTCGACCGGCGCCGCACGCTGTGGGGCGGCTTCGTCGTGGAGGCGCCGGGGATAACCGTCTATTTCGCCGGCGACAGCGGCTACTGCCCGCATTTCCGGGAGATCCGCGAGCGTTTCGGCACGGTCGACGTGGCCCTGCTGCCGATCGGCGCCTACGAGCCGCGCTGGTTCATGGCAGCCCAGCACATGGACCCGGCGGAGGCCGTGCAGGCCCACCGCGACCTGGATGCGCGGCACGGGGTGGCCATGCATTTCGGCACCTTCCGGCTGACCCCGGAAGCCATCGACGCGCCCGAGCGGGAGCTTGCGCAGGCCCTGGCCGAGCAGGGGCTCGACCCCGGCCGCTTCGTCGTGCCCGCCTTCGGCGGCACGCTGCGCTTCCGCCCCCGCGGGCGCTGACCGTCAGCGGCGCATCGGCCAGGCCCGGCGGACCAGCCGGGCGTCGAGGTCGTCGGCCTCCGGCGTCGGTTCGCCCTGGCAGCGCATGGCAAAGGTGAAGGTGTCCATGACCCGGTCGAAGACGATCTCCTGGTCGTCCGGCCGCCGGCTGACCGACACCACGGCGTAGCCCGCCGCCCGCGCCACCGCCGGCTCGCCGCGCAGCCCGCGCACCCCCCAGCCGGCCAGCGCCGCCTTGCAACGGAACAACTCGACCGAGAAGCCGCCGGCCGCGCCCGCCACCGCGTAGGTCGCCGCCACCGCCAGTGGGGCGAGCAGCCCGTCCCAGTCCAGGCAGTCCTCCCGCGACACCCAGACACCGCCGACCGAGCAGGGGGCGGCCCCGATGGCCTCGCCCAGCCCGGCGCGGAAGGCCCGCAGGGCGGTCACCGCCTCTCCGGCCGGCATCGGCTCCACCCGCTCGCCCTCGGGCATCAGCAGAAGGCGGCCGGCCCAGGCGGCGGTGGGGGGAAGCTGCTCGGTCAGGCGGGCGATCAGGGCCTCGCGCGCGGCGGCGAACGGAACGACCTTGGACATGCGGACAGGGGCCGGATAAGGACGGTTGAGGGATCTGGGCGCGGAAGGAAGCGGATGCGGCCCCTCCTGTCAACCGGCGCGGGCGGACCGCGGGCTCTTGTCACGCCCGCGTCGGAAGCGCCCCGAAAAAATGCGGCCGGCGTGCGATTGCGCTTGCCAGCCTGCGCAATCCGTCCTATAAGCCGGCCTCCGTTCCGGATTAGCTCAGTCGGTAGAGCAGCGGACTGTTAATCCGCGTGTCGCTGGTTCGAGTCCAGCATCCGGAGCCATATTGCGGGTGTAGCTCAGTTGGTTAGAGCGC
>JAEZHQ010000004.1 GCA_023416455.1 Pseudomonadota bacterium
CCCCATGGAGGAGCTGGCGCTGATCGCCCGCGCGGCCCCCGACCCGGCGATGAAGGAGCGCCTGCGCAACCTGCAACTCGCCCTGCGCGCCAACGTGGCGGCGCGGGACGAGCAGCGCGACCGCGCCGCCCGCACCACCCTGCGGCTCGGCGCCTTCCTCGGCCGCAAGCTGGCCGACGACAGCAAGGCGGTGGGGACGCTGGCCCGGATGTACGAGGCGCGCGGGGGGGCCGCGGCCACCGACGAGCGCGCCAGGGCCTACAAGGAGCAGCTCGACGGGGAGCAGGGCGTCCTCGACGGGAATCTCCGCTACTACGCCGACACGGTGATCCGCACGGCGGAGGATTTCGATGAGGCGACGCTGCGCCGGCAGGCCGACATCCTGGTGGTGGAGCTGAAGGGGATCGGCCTCGACGGGTTGGTGCCCTACGCGCAGCGCCACGTCGCGCATGTGATCGACTACCAGCGCAGCAAGCGGGTGCTGCGCGCGCAGTGGCTGGACGACTGGAACCGCATGTAGAAGGACGGGGGGATCATCATGACGACGAAACGCATCAGGACCGTGGCCTTGGCCGTGGCGCTGTCGATGGCGGCGGCCGGCTGTGCCACCAACCGGGCGGCCGACCGCCCGCTCTCCCCGGACGAGCAGCGGTTGCGCCAGCAGGCCGAGGTCTTCAACACCACGGTGGCCGAAGGGGCGCTGGCCGGCTGCCTGGCCGGCACCCTGCTGGGCATCCTGGTGGCCAAGGACAAGGCGGCGGGCGCCGTGGCCGGCTGCGCGGCCGGCGGCGTGGCGGGCGGGGCCGGCGGCTATTACGTGGCGCAGAAGCAGGAGACCTACGCCAGCGCCGAGCGCCGCCTCGACGCCATGATCGCCGACGTGCGCCAGGACAACCAGCGCCTGGCCGGCATCGTCGCCACCAGCCAGCGGGTGATCGCCGCCGACCGCGCCCGGATCGAGGACATCGACCGCAGCCTCGCCGCCAACCGCATCTCCCTGGATCAGGCGCGCGCGCAGATGGCCGCGGTGGACGACAACCGCGCCTATCTGGAAAAGACCCTGGCCGGCCTGCACGAGAAGCAGAAGACCTACCGCGAGGCGGCGCCCACCCTTCGGGGGCAGGGCTCCAACCGGCAGGCGGCGGAGCTGGACCGCGAGATCGCGTCGCTGGAGACCCAGGTGCGGGCGCTCGAAGGCGAACTCGGCACCCTGATCGAGCGTCGCAAGATATCGCGGGTCGGCTGACCGGCCGCAGGGAGGATCACCAATGACGCGCCGCCGCCCCCTGTGCCTTGCCGCCGCCCTGCTGCTGGGCGCCTGCAACGCGACCACCGACGACCCGGCCAAGGGCGGGTTCTTCTCCGGCCTGAAGGGACTGTCCGAGGGCACCTACGACCGCCGCCTCCAGGAGCGCGAGCGGTCGCTTCAGGACGAGGAGGACGCCAACCTCCGCAGCCAGCGCCAGGCCCAGCGCGTCGCCGCCCAGCGCGACGCCGTGGCCGCCCAGAGGAACGCCGCCGAGGCGCGCTCGGCCGCGCTCCGGAAGGAGCTTGGCGGGCTGAAGGCGCGGCTCGGCCGGGCCAAGGCCGACACCGCCGGCCTCCAGCGCGACATCGACGCCCTGGAGGCCAGGATCGCCCTGGTCGGGCAGGACAGCTTCACGCCGGAGCCGGAGAAGCTGAAGCGCCTGGAGGCGCTGCGCCGGGAGAAGGAGGCGCTCGACCGCGAGGTGGAGATGGCGGTCCGCCGCTGATAGGGCAGGACCGGCCGGCCTCCGGGGACGTACGGCGTCCCGCTCTTGCGGAGCGGGGCGACCCTTACGCCTCGGCCACGAAGCCGGCGCGTTCGATTCCGGCCACGGCGCAGGCCTCGTCGTTGTCGGACGTGTCGCCGGTGATCCCGACGGCGCCGATGATCTCGCCGTCCCGGCGGACCAGGACGCCGCCGGGAACCGGCATGATCCTGGCCCCGGTCAGGCCCATGATGAGGTGGGGGCGTTCGACCGCCATCCGCGCGATCTCGCGCGAGCCGACGCCGATCGCCAGCGCGCCGTTGGCCTTGCGGAAGGCGATCTCGAAGCGGAGCATGGAGGCCCCGTCCTGGCGCTGGAAGGCGATGAGGTGGCCGCCGGCGTCGAGCACCGCCACGCTGAGCGGCTTCATCCCCTGCTCCGCGCCGGTTGCCAGGGCGGTGGCGATGATGTCGTTGGCGTCGGCAAGCGTCAGGCGAGGCATGTCCGTCCTGTCCTCCCAATGGCGGCGGCCCGATGCCGCCGTCCGATGTCGCCGCGACGGTAACGCCCACCGGTCGTTCCGAACAGCGCATAGTTCTGAAGAGACAGTTCCGGAAATCAGCAGGATCGGCCCGCCGGGCGGGCCCGCTCAGGCCGCCGTCCGCACCCGCCGCTTCGGCCGCCGCCCGACCACCGTCTCCTGGACCACCTCGTCCAGCACGGCGCGCAGATCGGAGGCGGCCGGAGACAGGTCGCCCGCCGTGAGCATCCGCAGCTCGATGGGCGGCAGCGGCGGCAGGCCGAGCGCGGCGCCCATGTCCTGGATGCCCGCCGGGACCCGGTGCGTGCTTCGGGGGGAGACGCCGTAGCCGGAGCGCAGCGCCGCCCACACCCCGGGCAGGCTCGGCGTGGTCAGCGACAGCCGCCAGCGCAGCCCCTTGCCGTCGAGCGCCCGCAGCGCCGCCTGGCGGAACAGGCAGGGGTGGTCGAACAGGACCAGCGGGATCGGATCGTCGGGCCGGGTCCGGGCCAGGGCCATCCCGCCGAGCCAGGACACCGGCAGCGTGGCGACCCGCGTCCCGTGGCTGCTGGAGTCCATCTGGAAGAAGGCCAGCGCCACGTCGAGGCGGCCGGCGCGCACCTCCTCCTCCAGCGCGTAGTTGCGGCCGGCGCGCACCTCCACATGGACGCCCGGCCGCTGCCGGGAGAAGCGCAGGATGGTGTCGGGCATCACGTCCTCGACGAAATCCTGGGGCAGCCCGATGCGCACCGACGCGGCGGCGGCGGCGGCGCCGACGGCGGCGGCGGCCTCGTCGTTCAGCGCGATGATCCGGCGCGCATAGGCGAGCAGGGAGTCGCCCGCCTCGGTGGGAACGAGGCCGCGGCCGTTGCGGCGGAACAGCGGGCGGCCGGCCTGCTCCTCAAGCTTCTTCAACTGCATGCTGACCGCCGACTGCGACCGGCCGAGCTGCGCGGCGGCGCGCGCGAAGCTTTTCAGCTCGATGCCGAGAACCATGGTGCGCAGCGCGTCCATGTCGAAGTTGGGCTTCATCGTTCCGATTCCCAAAAGCGTATCTTCAAAACAATATGATATTCGAAAGCAATCCCGATTGCTACGGTCGCGGCACGGAAGAACGGCGGGCGGCCCACCCGGGGCGCCGCCGCAACGGCACGACAAACCGCTGGGTCAACCAGCCGAACCGCGGAGGGAATCGCCATGAGCGACACCAGGATCGAACAGTTGGGCAGCCTCACCACGCCGCATCTGGCCGACGGCTGCCTGCGGGCGGGGGTTCCCATCCGCTTTGCCCCGACCGGCATCCGCCCGGTGGGGGCGGGCATGCGCTGCGTCGGGCGCGCGCGGCCGGTCCGCCATGTCGGAAGCATCGACGCCTATTTCGAGGCCCTCGAAGGCGCTGCGCCCGGAGAGGTGATGGTGATCGACAACGGCGGGCGCCTCGACGAGGCCTGCGTCGGCGACATCGTGGCCCTGGAGGTACAAGCCGCGGGAATCAGCGGCATCGTGATCTGGGGTCTTCACCGCGACGCCCAGGAGCTGAGCGAGATCGGCTTCCCGGTCTTCAGCCTGGGCTCGCTGCCGACCGGGCCGCAGCGCCTGCACCCGCGGCCGGCGGACATGTACACCACCGCCATCATCGGCCAGCACGCCATCACCGACGGCGACTTCGTCGTCGCCGACGCCAACGGCGTGCTCTTCCTCCCGGAGGCCCAGCTCGACACCGTGATCGCCGCCGCCAGCACCTACCGCGACACCGAGGCCCGCCAGCTCAAGGCCATGCGGGAAGGGCGGAGCTACCGCGACCAGGTGCGCTTCGCCGAGTATCTGGCGCGGCGGGAGCGCGAGCCCGGCTACGGCTTCCGGCAACATCTGAAGGACATCGAGGCGGCGGGCGAAGTCTAAGCCCTGCCCACGGGCGGGCCGGCGCCGGGCGGGTCCCGGCGAGCCCTGACGGCGGGTACCGCCCGGGTGCCGGCCCGCCCGATCACCCGTCCCCCGGCCCCCCAGGGCCGATCCGATCACCAGAAGTCAATCGAGGACCTATCATGACCAAAGCTGTCCGCATTGAGACGACCGGCGGACCCGACGTGCTGCAGTGGGTGGATGTCGAGGTCGGCGAGCCGGGCGAAGGCCAGGTCCGCATCCGCCAGACCGCGGTCGGCCTGAACTACATCGACACCTACCAGCGCTCGGGCCTCTACCCGGTCCCGCTGCCGGGCGGCATCGGGCTTGAGGCCGCCGGCGTGGTCGAGGCGGTGGGTCCCGGCGTCAGCCATGTGAAGGCCGGCGACCGCGTCGCCTATGCCGGCGGCCCTCCCGGCGCCTACGCCCAGGCGCGGGTGATGCCGGCGGCGCCGCTGGTCAAGGTGCCGGACGGGGTCTCCGACGAGCAGGCCGCCGCCACCCTCCTCAAGGGCATGACGGTGCAGTACCTGATCCGCCGCACCTACAAGGTCCAGGCCGGCGAGACGGTGCTGTTCCACGCCGTGGCCGGCGGCGTCGGCCTGATCGCCTGCCAGTGGCTGAAGGCGCTCGGCGTGACCGTGATCGGCACCGTCAGCACCGAGGAGAAGGCGGCGCTCGCCAAGGCCAACGGCTGCACCCACACCATCCTCTACACCCGGGAGAACGTCACCGAGCGCGTCCGCGAGCTGACCGGCGGGGCCGGCGTGCCGGTCGTCTACGACTCGGTGGGCAAGGACACCTGGGAAAGCTCGCTCGACTGCCTTCAGCCGCGCGGCCTGATGGTCAGCTTCGGCAACACCACGGGGCCGGTGCCGCCGGTCAATCTGGGGCAGCTTGCCGCCAAGGGGTCGCTCTTCGTCACCCGGCCCATCCTGGCCTCCTATGTCGCCAAGCGGGAGGAGCTGGAGGCCGCCGCGGGCGAGCTGTTCGACGTCATCGCCGACGGCACGGTCAAGGCCGAGGTCTCGCGGACCTACGCCCTGGAGGAGGCCGCCCAGGCGCACCGTGACCTGGAAAGCAGCAAGACCACCGGCTCGTCCGTCCTGCTGCCGTGATGCCGTTCTGAGAAATCGGCGGCGTCCAGGCGCCGCCGACAGACTTCCGGCCCGGCGGGGCGCGGGCGGCGGCAGCCGATTCCCCCCGTGTCCCCGCCGGTGCCGGGGGCGCCCCGCCCCCCGAGCGGGGCGTCTTTTTTGTGATGAGGAGGCCGAAGCGATGAGCGGACTGCACCGAAATCTGATCGACGGCGTGTGGGTGGACGGCGAGGCCGCGCCCAACATCAGCCCGTCGGACCTCGGCGACGTGGTCGGCCACTACGCGCGCGCGACCCGGGCCGACACCGAGGCGGCGATCGCCGCGGCCCGGCGGGCCTTCCCCGCATGGTCGCGCTCGGGCCCGCTCCAGCGCCACGCGGTGCTGCGCCGGGCCGCCGACGAGATCCTGGCGCGCAAGGACGATCTGGGGCGCCTGCTGTCGCGCGAGGAGGGCAAGACGCTGGCCGAGGCGGTCGGCGAGGTCACCCGCGCCGCCCAGGTCTTCGACTTCTTCGCCGGCGAGGCGCTCCGGCTCACCGGCGAGACGGTGCCGAGCTTGCGGCCCGGCGTCGGCGTCGAGGTGACGCGCGAGGCGGTCGGCGTCGTCGGACTCATCACGCCCTGGAACTTCCCGATCGCCATCCCGTCCTGGAAGATCGCGCCGGCGCTCTGCCACGGCAACACGGTGGTGTTCAAGCCGGCCGATCTGGTGCCGGGCTCGGCCTGGGCGCTGGTCGACATCCTCGACCGCGCCGGCCTGCCCAAGGGGGTGCTCAATCTGGTGATGGGCCGGGGGTCGGTGGTCGGCCAGACGATCCTCGACAGCCCCGACATCGACGCCGTTTCCTTCACGGGCTCCACGGCGACGGGCCGGCGGGTGGCGGCGGCCTCGGCGGAGCGGATGCGCCGGTTCCAGCTTGAGATGGGCGGCAAGAACCCGCTGGTCGTGCTCGACGACGCCGACCTCGCGGTCGCCGTCGATTGTGCGGTGAACGGCGCCTTCTTCTCCACGGGTCAGCGCTGCACCGCCTCGTCGCGCCTGATCGTCACCGAGGGCATCCACGACCGCTTCGTGGCCGCCCTGACCGAGGCGCTGAAGGGCCTGGTGGTCGACCACGCCCTGAAGGACGGCACGCACATCGGTCCGGTGGTCGACGAGAGCCAGCTGGCGCAGGACGAGCGCTACATCGCGCTCGGCCAGGACGAGGGGGCGCGGCTGGTGTTCGGCGGCGAGCGGCTGGTCCGTGGGACGCCCGGCCACTACCTCCGGCCGGCGCTGTTCACCGAGGTCACCAACAGCATGCGGATCGCCCGCGAGGAGATCTTCGGCCCGGTGGCCGGCGTCATCCGGGTCAAGGACTACGACGAGGCGCTGGCGGTGGCCAACGACACGCCCTTCGGCCTGTCGGCGGGGATCTGCACCACCAGCCTGAAGCACGCCACCCACTTCAAGCGCAACGCCGAGGCGGGCATGGTGATGGTCAACCTGGCCACCGCCGGGGTCGACTTCCACGTCCCCTTCGGCGGCCGCAAGGGGTCGTCCTACGGACCGCGCGAACAGGGACGCTACGCCGCGGAGTTCTACACCACGGTCAAGACCGCCTACACCGGCTGACGGCGCGGGCCTCCGGTTTCGGCCGCACCCCCGCGCTCCCCGGGCGGAGCAGGCGGGTGGGGCCGGGCCGCCGGGCGGGATCCCTCCGGGAGAGGGGATCCCGCCCGTGTCCGGCCGGGGAGGGACGGCGCCCGCGGGATCAGGCGGCGGCGGCCTCTTCCACCGGGGCCGGCATCCGGATCAGATGGTCGAAGGCGGACAGCGCGGCCTTCGAGCCCTCGCCCATGGCGATCACGATCTGCTTGTAGGGGACCGTGGTCGCGTCGCCGGCGGCGAAGACGCCGGGCACCGAGGTCTGGCCGCGGGCGTCGACCTCGATCTCGCCGCGCGGGCTCAGCGCCACCGTGCCCTTGAGCCATTCGGTGTTGGGCACGAGGCCGATCTGGACGAAGATGCCCTCCAGGTCGACGCGGTGGGTCTCGCCGCTGTTGCGGTCCTTGTAGGTCAGGCCGGTGACCTTGCTGCCGTCGCCGTGGACCTCCTGCGTCAGGGCGGAGGTGATCACCGTGACGTTGGGCAGGCTGCGCAGCTTGTTCTGGAGCACGGCGTCGGCGCGCAGGCTGGAGTCGAACTCGATCAGCGTGACGTGGGCGACGATGCCGGCCAGGTCGATCCCCGCCTCGACGCCGGAGTTGCCGCCGCCGATCACCGCCACGCGCTTGCCCTTGAACAGCGGACCATCGCAGTGCGGGCAATAGGCCACGCCCTTGTTGCGGTACTGGTCCTCGCCGGGGACGTTCATCTGCCGCCAGCGGGCGCCGGTGGACAGGATCACGGTCCTGGACTTCAGCGAGGCACCGTTCTCCAGCTTCACCTCGACCAGGCCATCGGCACCGGCCGGCACCAGGCCGGTCGCGCGCTGCAGGTTCATGATGTCCACGTCGTATTCCCGGACGTGCTGTTCCAGCGCCGCCGCCAGCTTCGGGCCTTCGGTTTCCTTGACCGAGATGAAGTTCTCGATGGCCATGGTGTCCAGGACCTGGCCGCCGACGCGCTCGGCGGCCACGCCCGTGCGGATGCCCTTGCGCGCGGCGTAGAACGCGGCGGCGGCACCCGCCGGGCCCCCAC
>JAEZHQ010000179.1 GCA_023416455.1 Pseudomonadota bacterium
GGCCCCGGTTTTGCGCGGCTCCGCGCGGAGCCGGCGCACCCTTCGCCTGACGCGCCGGCGACGGCGAATCGGTGGTAGGACGGCCGGGTGGGCGCGCCGACTCGACCGGCGGTGCCGCCGCCCGCCGCCGTCCTTCCCATCCCCAAAAAATCGATCACCGTGGACCGGCCGCGATCTTCCGGCGCCCCCTCGGTTGCAGGGGTGGTAAGGCCATGAGAGGAGACCTTCCATGCGCACAGTGTTGATCACCACCCTGTCCGTCCTGGCGCTCGCCGGCGGCGCGGCGTCCGCCCAGACGGGGGCGGGCGGCACCAATCCGGCGCCGCCCGCGGCGCAAGGCCCGGCCCACAGCCAGGGCAGCGCCGCCACCAGCCAATCGAAGGGGCTGCCCGGAAACACCAGCGTGGACCAGTTGATGAACCGGACGGTCGTCGGAGCGGACGGCGAGCGGATCGGCAAGGTGACGGACGTGATCCTCGGCCCCGATGGCCAGGCGCAGCTGCTGGTCGTGCAGAGCGGCGGCTTCCTCGGCATGGGCGGCAAGGACGTCGCCATCGACCTCGCCCTGGCGCAGATCCAGCCGGGCGACGAGACGATCAGGCTTCAGGAGATCACCCAGGCCAGTGTCCGCGACATGCCGGAGTTCCATTACGACGACAGCATGACGTCGCTGAACCGCAGCCCGCGCGGCACCCCCAACCAGTCCCGCCAGCCGTGAGCGGGGCCGGTGCGCCCCCCCCGGCGGGGGCGCCCCGGCGGGGGGGGGGGAACCGGCCGCTCGGAGCGTCGTGCGTTTGTTCGGCAACGCACGACGCTCCAAACCGATTCCAACTTCACGCGATCCGCTCTTGGCCCTTCAGGCCGCGGGCGCCCCGCGCTCGCTCAGATAAGCGCCCAGCTTCTTGTCGACGCCGAGGATGTGGCCCGACAGCCACCTTCCGAGGAAGCCGAGGACGAAGGCCCCCTTCTCGCCCCCGGCGTCGAGCAGGCTGTTCACGTCGTGGATCTGCCGCACGAAGCTGTCGTGCATCGCCTTGTGCGCCGCGAAGTCGGGATAGCCGTGCTCCTGCATGAGCCGCTCCTCCCGGTCGAAATGATAATCGGTGTATTCCAGAAGCTCCGCCAGCACGCCCTGGATCTCGACCTCGGCGCGGTCGTCGTTGACCGCGCCGGCGAAGGCGTTGAACAGCTCGAACAGGCGACGGTGGTCGGCGTCGATCCCGGAATGGCCGACGCCGAACCCCTCCTCCCAGACGATCAGGTCCCAGCGGGGAGCGGTCAGGGCGGGCTTCATGGTCTTGGGCTGCATGGTCTTGGGCTGCATGGCGTTCCCCCGTGCGCGGGTCCCGGAACCGGACCCTTGTTGTTTGCGGCAACGATCCGGCGGGCGGATCATGCCCGTTATACGCGCGCAGGACGGCCCTGAAGGGGGTGGCATAACGTCCCACGCCGGGGGAGACGGGCGACGGGCGGCGTTCAGAAGGGCCGGCGCGGCGGCGACCCGGCCAGCCGCTCGCCCAGGATGCGGCGGACCGCCGGGCGGGCGTCCGCCGCCGTCATGTTGGGGACGAGGCGGCGGTCGTAGAGCACCGACAGAAGCAGCCGGTCGATCGGCCCGATGCGGCGGTAGCCGACCCCGTCGTCGAGCAGGGTGCCGGGATGGCCGTCCACCTCGCCGAACAGGCCCATGGACTGGAACAGCTCCTCGGCGAGGCAGGCCGCGGTGGCGTCCGGCCCGACGACGGCGGCGTTGACGTGGATGCGGGAAACGCGCATCTCGCCGTCCGTCGCCATCGGCAGGGCGATGCAGGTGAAGGGCTCGTCGCGCCGGCCGTCGGGCAGCGACACCATGGGCGGCCAGTAGGCGCGGATGCCGGTCACCACGATGTCGATGTCGCCGGCCCAGAAGGGTTGCTCGTGCACGGTCACCGCCAGCCCGGTGGCGTCGGCGAGGTCGGCGGCGATGGCCTCCACCGCGCCGATCCAGCGCGCCGCCGCGTCGCCGCGCACGGTCACCGCGACCGGATGGGTCCAGCGGGTGACCGGGCGCTCCTGCTTGCGCTCGTCCCGCAGGGCGCCCTCGTCGAACAGCGCCGCCAGCTCGTCGATCCGGCCGGCCGAGGGCTGCTCCTCCGGCGCGTCCAGCACCTGGGCCGGCAGGCCGGGCACGGCCGGCGGCTCGGCGGCGGCGCCGACCAGCGCGGCAACGGGAACGGCGACGGCGGCGGCGAGAAGGGCGGGACTCCGGCCGGCGGGGTGGTGGGCACGGGGCATGGCTCGCTCTCCATCGCCGGGGATGGACGGCGGCTTCCGGGAACGGCGGCGCGCCTTGCCGGACCGGCCGCCCCGGCCGGGCTTTCCGGAAGCGACATGAGCGCCGCCACCGGCCGGGCCAAGCCCCGCCTCCCAATGAGCGGCCGGCCGCCGCTCAGTTGCCGGCGGCGAGCGGCAGGTTGACCAGGAGGTTCTGCGGCTTCAGCCGCAGCGTCCGGTCGGGGGCCATGGCCAGCCCCAGATAAACCGGC
Source organism: Pseudomonadota bacterium (assembly GCA_023416455.1). Taxonomy (GTDB): domain Bacteria; phylum Pseudomonadota; class Alphaproteobacteria; order Azospirillales; family Azospirillaceae; genus Azospirillum. The sequence goes on from JAEZHQ010000179.1 coordinate 2,526, forward strand.
CGGCCGGCGAGGTCGGCGCGCATCGCCGCGGGGTCGGCGAACTCCAGCCGGAACAGGGCGAGAATGCGGGCCAGACGCTCCTCCTCCGGCTCGGCGCCGTTGTAGAGGTCGTTGAGGATGGCCGTGGCCTCGCCATCCAGCCCGACGTGCCAGACCCAGCGCTCGTCCCGGATGCGCTGGACCGGATGGATGGAGACCGCCACCCCCAGAAAATGGGCTACCCAGGATTCCAGCACGCGGCACAGCGCGTCGAGGCCGGGGGCGGCGAAGGTGATGTCCAGCACGGTGTCGTGCCGGGAATCGCGCTCCCAGTAATGCTGGTGGCTGGTCTCGTCGAGGATGTCCAGTTCCACCGAGCGCGGGGCCGTCCCCGCCTCCACCACCAGCCGGCCGAGGCTGCCGAAGCCGCCGGTGGAAGCCAGCATCGCCACCGTCTCGGAATCGGCGAGGCGGACGCGCCCCTCCTCGACGGACACCGTCTGCGGGCGGAACAGCAGCTCCCCCGCCCGGGCGCGCAGGCCGGAGGGCGTCCCGTCGAGGACGCCGCGCAGGATGGCGTGGACCATCTGGTCGATGAACAGCGACGGCACGCCCCGCACGCCCTCCCGGAACAGGCGCAGGTAGGCGGCCTCCAGCGTCCCGGCATCCAGCAGCCGGTCGCGGAAGCCCAGCCAGACCCGCCAGTTGTCGCGCGCGTCGGCGTCGGCCAGGGCCTCCACCATCCGGGCCGGCACGGGCCGGGCCGGGTCGTCCATCAGGCCGCCGTGCAGCGCGCGCTCGGCGTCGCAGGCGTCCTCGGGCGGCCGCATCTCCGGCCGCATCAGGTAGGCGCGCAGGAAGTCCGGCGTCACCGCGAGCCGCCCTTCGGCGTCGCGCGCCAGCAGATGGTAACCGGACTCTCTCCAGAAATCGGGCATCGCGCATGGACCTCGAACAGCGGGGACAGGAATGGCGCACCGCGCCGTATCATACCATTTCGGGAAAGTCCCGGCCTGCGGTCGGATCTTTCCGAGCCCTCATTGGCCGGGCGGCGGCGGTCGCGGCCGGACGTCAGGACGTTCCGGCCCTGGCATCACACCGGCACGGCGGCGAGGAAGGCGTCGATGTCCGCCCACACACGGGCGCGGATCTCGTCCCGCTCCATCAGGATCTCGTGCCTGGCCCCGGGATACTCCTTCAGCGTCGCGTTGGCGAGGCGGGCGGCGACCGTCCGGTGGGCGGCGGCGCGGACGACGGCGTCCCGCGGCGCGCTCAGCAGCAGGACCGGCGTGGCCACGCGCTCCAGGGGGGCCGCGCGCAGCGCGAGGTCGCAAGCGCGCAGGGCCGCGCGCACCCAGCCGAAGCTGACCCCGCCCAGCCGCAGATCCGGCCGCGTCCGGAACGCCTCGTGATGCACCGCAAAGCGATGCGGGTCGGAGGTGAGCGGATTGGCCGGCGTGAACCGCCCGTCCTCCGGCCGGTAGTCGCCCTGGCCGAAGGCGTAGGCCTCGGCCCGGCCGCGGGCGCACAGGGCCTCGGCCAGCCGGACCGCCGCCCAGCGCGGGAAGGGTCCGGTGGCGAAATCATACATCGGGGCCGACAGCACGGCGGCGGCGTAGCGGCCGGGATGGCGGGCCAGGCCCAGCGTCGCGACCAGCCCGCCCATGGAATGCCCCATCAGCACGAGCGGCCCCGCCGCCACCGGCCGCACCACCCGCTCGACCACCGCGTCGAGGTCGTCGACCAGCGTGTCGAAGCTCGTCAGATGGTGGATCTGGCGGTTGGCCAGCGGCCGGTCCGACAGGCCCTGGTTGCGCCAGTCGAAGCTGGCCACCTGGAAGCCCCGCGCCCGCAGCGCGCCGGCGGTCTCCGCGTATTTCTCCACGAACTCCGAGCGGCCGTGCAGCAGCAGCACGGTGCCGCGCGGCGCCCCGGCCGCCGCCCCGGCGGGCCAGAAGGCGGTGCGCAGCCGCGTGCCGTCGTCGAGCACGAGCCAGTCGAACCGCGGCTGCGGATCCTGCTCCGCCGCCGTCCCGGCCTCCGCCTCCCTCCCGGCCATTCCGCCCTCGTCCGTCATGGGCGGCGATTGAAGCACTCCCCGCCGGGCGCGTCCACCCGGACGCGCCCCCGTCCCCGGCCGGCCGGAACCCCCTCCCCGGCCGGCTGTTCTTCCGGCCGGAAGGAGATACCCCGATCATGACCCTGACCCGCGCCCTCACGGCCGCGCTCGCCGCGTTGTTGCTCTCCCATCCCGCCCCGGCCACCGCCAACGGCAAATCCCCGAACGGCACGGCCCCGAACGGCACATCCAGGGTCCCGCCCATCGCCGTGGAGCGCACCGGGGAAGGCGAGCCGGTCATCGTCCATCAGGGCGAGGCGTCCTTCTACGGCGGCCGCTTCCACGGCCGGAAGACGGCGAGCGGCGAGACCTTCGACCAGAACCGCCCGACCGCCGCCTCGCCGACGCTGCCGCTGGGCACCAAGGCCACGGTCACCCACCAGGGGAACGGCCGCAACGTCGACGTCATCATCAACGACCGCGGCCCCTACGTGGGCGGCCGGATCATCGACCTGTCGACGATGGCGGCCCGGCGGCTCGACATGATCGACGACGGCACCGCCCCCGTCCGCGTCGAGGCCAGGCCGTCGGACCAGCCGACCGAACAGGCGAAGGAGAAGGTCGAGACGAAGGCCGAGCAGGCCGACCGGGCCGTCACCGCCGGGAAGCCCGGCGGGGCATCGGCCGGAGCCTCGTCCGACCGTCCGGCCGGCAGCGGCTCGGGCCGCTGACCCCGGCGTTCCGGGCGCCGCCCGCCGGGACCGCGCCCAGGGTTCAGGCGTGGGGTTCAGGCGTGGGGTTCAGGCGTGGGTCCCCGCCCGCGGGCGCGGCGGCTGCGGTCGAACACCGCCAGCACCGCCCCCAGCCCATCGGTGGCGGCGTGGCGCGACCACAGGAAGGGGCGGAGCATGCTGCGGGTGCCGAATCCGTGCACATGCACCGTGCGCCGCCCCAGCGCCTGCAACCCGGCGCGCGCCACGTCCATGGGATGGGCGGCCCCCGGCAGCGCCTCGACGGAGAAGCCGGCGCGCCGGCCGAAGGCGGTGCGGGTGGCGCCGGGGCACAGCACCAGCACGTCCACCGGCTTGCGCCGCAGCTCCGCTGCCAGCGCCTCGCCGTAGGCCAGGACGAAGCTCTTGCTGGCGCTGTAGGTGGCGAGGAACGGGACCGGCTGGAAGGCGGTCGTGCTCGACACCAGGAGCAGGCCGGCGCGGCGGTCGTCGCGCGCCGCCCGCTCGATCATGCCGGGCAGCAGGGCGCGGACCAGAACCGCGGTCGCCACCACGTTCAGCTCGACGGTCGCACGCTCGGCCTCCGGCGGATTCTCCAGCACCGCGCCGAAGGCGCCGACGCCGGCGTTGCTGACCAGCAGGTCGATCTCCAGTTCCTCGGCCCGCCGGATCAGCGCCTCGCGCCCCCCGTCGGTGGTCAGGTCGGCGGCCAGCGTCTCCACCCGGCGGCCGGCGTGGGCCAGCTCCGCCCGGCGTTCGGCCAGGGCCTCGGCGTTGCGGGCGGTCAGCAGAAGGGCGGTGTCGGCCGGCAGGGCGCGGGCGAAGGCCTCGCCGATGCCGGAGGTGGCGCCGGTGACCAGGGCGAAGCGGTGGGAGCGGGAGACGGGGGGCGTGGCGTGGGGCGTGGTGGCGTGGGTCATGGCGGGCGGCATCCCGGCGGCCTCATCAGCCTGTGACGGTTGGTCGGTTGAGCGGAAAGTCAACCCTTACCAAGGGCATCCTCCGAGTCGCCAATTCCGCGGCGGTGCAGCGACGGAAATGGACGCGGAGGCGGGGAAAATGATCGTCAGCCGGACCGATTGTTGCCGCGGCGCAGTCGCGCAGGGGAGCGACGTTGCGGAAAATCCACCACTGTCGCCGTGCCGCAACGCCTGTTTCCGGAGGTCTTGCCGCGACCCTACGGCGAGTCCGGTTAAGTGCTTGCGTCATATGGCTTTGCCACCAATCTTCGGCGGTTGGAAATAGCGCGCGGGGAGGGCCGCCTTTCTACTTTGCGGCGGGCCTATTGCCCAAGAGTCACGCAAGTCGATGAGGCACGGCGGCTCTTTGGAAGGACCCTTAGAGATTTTTTCATTTTTTCGAGCGAGTCGTGTTGCCATGATGTGGTTGCAGTGCATATATCGCGCCGCATCATACGTGTTGTTGCGCCGCCTGATCGGCGCCGGATGAAGAGGAACCGCGTGATGGACGATGTTCGCCAGATCCTGAAGGATAACGAGGGCCACTGCATCGAGGACCTCGCGGTCGGCATGACCGCCTCGTTCGCCAAAACCGTCACGGAAGCGGACATCGTGCTGTTCGCCGGCATCTCCGGCGACACCAACCCGGTTCACCTGAACCAGGAATACGCCAGCAGCACCATGTTCCAGGGCCGCATCGCCCACGGCATGCTGAGCGCCGGCTTCATCTCCGCCGTCCTCGGCACCAAGCTTCCGGGGCCGGGCTGCATCTACATGAGCCAGAACCTGAAGTTCAAGGCCCCGGTGCGCGCCGGCGACACCGTCACCGCGCGCGCCACCGTGACCGAGCTGATCCCCGAGAAGCGCCGCGTCGTCGTCCGCACGGTCTGCACCGTCGGCGACACCGTCGTCATCGAGGGCGAGGCCCTGCTGATGGTCCCCTCGCGCGGCTGAACCCCGGGCGCGCCGGCCCGCGGCCCTTCCGGGCCGCATCGTGCCAGCCGCGGCCCTTGCGGGCCGCATCGTTCCAGGCGCGGCCCTTCCGGGCCGCAGGCCCGTCCCCGCCGCGGCGGCGCATGGACCCCGCACCGGCTCTGTTCTATATAGACGCCCGAGGCACTGGCCCGCCCACCGGCGGGCCGCCGTCGTTTCCGGGACCGGGCGACCGGCCGCAGAGCATCAGGGCGTACGCATGCGACTGTTCCGACACACCGCCGATCTGACGGCCGACGCGCAGGGTGCCGTGGTGGCGCTCGGCAACTTCGACGGCGTCCATCGCGGCCACCGGACGGTGATCGGCACCGCCCAGCGCATCGCCCGCGAGCACGGCGCCCCGTCGGCGGTCATGACCTTCGAGCCGCACCCGCGCAGCCTCTTCCGCCCCGACGAGCCCCCCTTCCGCCTCACGCCCTTTCGCGTCAAGGCCCGCCGCATCGAGGCGCTGGGGGTGGATCTGCTGGTCGTCTGCCATTTCGACGACCACTTCCTGCACAAGACCGCCGACGCCTTCATCGCGGAGGATCTGGTGGGCGGCCTCGGCGTGCGCCACGTGGTGTGCGGCTACGACTTCCTGTTCGGCCACATGCGCGCCGGCGACCCGGCCCTGCTGAGACGCGCGGGCGCGGCCCACGGCTTCGGCGTGACCGAGGTCGGGCCGGTGGCCGACCCCGACGGCGGCGTCTATTCCTCCACCCGCGTGCGCGAGGCGCTGACCGCCGGCCGCCCGCGCGAGGCCGCCCACATCCTGGGCACCCCCTGGGAGATCGAGGGCCGAGTCGAGCCGGGCGACCGGCGCGGCCGGACCATCGGCTTCCCCACCGCCAACGTGGAGCTGGGCGACTACCTGCGCCCGGCCTTCGGGGTCTACGCGGTGCGCGCCGGAGTCGACCGCGGGCTGGACACGCGCTGGCACGACGGCGTCGCCAACCTCGGCCGCCGCCCCACCGTGGGCGGCAGCGTGGAACGGCTGGAGACCCACCTGTTCGATTTCTCCGGCGACCTCTACGGCCAGCACCTGCGCGTGCAGCTCATCGAATTCCTGCGCCCGGAGCAGAAGTTCGCGAGCTTCGAGGCGCTGAAGGAGCAGATCGTCCGCGACGCCGGGGCGGCGCGCGGCGCGCTGGGGCGGCCGGCCGCCGGGTGAGCCGCGGCGCCGGAAGGCCGGCGGCCCCCATTGCGATTCACCCGCCGGACCGCTACACAGGGACGGGATCCCCCGGGATCCCCGCCCGAGCCTCCGTGGGAGCCCCTTATCCGATGTCCACCGCGTCCGTCCCGTCCGACAAGGCCGCCATCGCCGCCACCGCGGCCAAGATCCTGCTGGAGATCAAGGCGCTGCACTTCAACGCCGACCAGCCCTTCATCTTCACCTCGGGCTGGGCGAGCCCGGTCTACACCGACTGCCGGCGCATCGTGTCCTTCCCGCGCGCCCGCAAGGCGCTGATGGACTTCG
>JAEZHQ010000416.1 GCA_023416455.1 Pseudomonadota bacterium
CCCGCACCCGATCCCATTCCGAACTCGGCCGTGAAACGCCCCAGCGCCGATGGTACTGCGTCCTAAGACGTGGGAGAGTAGGTCGCCGCCAGGTCGCCACGGCGCATGTTCCCCCGCCAGGCCAACATGGCCGGCAAACCCAGACAGACATCGACGCCCAAGCGCTTGCACGCTTCCCCACCCCTTCCCGGCCGGGCCGGCGATCCTCTTGTGATCGCCGGCCCGCTTCGCGTGCGGGTCGAGCAGCCTTGTCGGGCGCCGCTCCAAACCCACCTAGGGATGGTGTTCGGACCATGGAGGAAAACGCATGCGCATCGCTCGAACCGCCGCCCTGGCGGCGGCCATCGCCCTTGCCGCCTGCCTCGGCCATGGCCAAGCCGGAGCGGTGGACCAGACCTTCCGGACCGAAAAGGCGACGGTCCAGGTGACGACCGTCGTCCGCGGCCTCAGCCATCCCTGGGGGCTGGCCTTTCTGCCCGACGGGCGGATGCTGGTGACCGAGAAGGAGGGCAACCTGCGGATCGCTGCCGTCGACGGAACCCTGTCGGAACCCCTGCGCGGCGTGCCCAAGGTCGACGACCGCGGGCAGGGCGGGCTGCTCGACGTGGCGCTCGACCCGGACTTCGCGCGCAACCGCCTCGTCTATCTCAGCTATTCGGAAGCGGGGGAAGGCGGCAACTCGACCGCCGTCGCCCGCGGCGTGCTGAGCGAGGACGACCGCTCGCTCGGCAACCTCCAGGTCATCTTCTCCCAGAAGCCCAAGCTGGACAGCACCAAGCATTTCGGGTCCCGCCTGGTGTTCGACCGGTCCGGCCATCTCTTCGTGACCTTGGGTGAGCGGTCGGAGGATCGCTTCCGCGGCCAGGCGCAGGATCTCGACTCGCATCTGGGCAAGGTGGTGCGGATCAACCCGGATGGCACCGTGCCGGCGGACAACCCCTTCGTGAACCGGCCGGGCGCGCTGCCGGAGATCTGGTCCTACGGGCACCGCAATTCACAGGGTGCGGCGCTGCACCCGCAGACCGGCGTCTTGTGGATGAACGAGCACGGCCCGCGCGGCGGCGACGAGATCAACATCCCGGAGGCCGGGAAGAACTACGGCTGGCCGGTGGTCTCCTACGGGGTGAACTACAACGGCACCCCCGTCGGCAGCGGCAAGCAGAGCGCACCGGGGATGGTGGAGCCGATCCATCAGTGGACGCCGGTGATCGGGGCGTCGGGCATGGCCTTCTACACCGCCGACGCCATGCCGGGATGGAAGGGCAGCCTGTTCAACGGCGGCCTCGCCAGCCGGGAACTGGTGCGCCTGGAGCTGGACGGCACGCGCGTCACCCATGAGGAGCGGTTGTTCCATTCCCTCGGCAAACGGATCCGGCAGGTCACGCAGGGTCCGGACGGCGCGCTCTACCTTCTCACCGACGAGAGCGGGGGCGAGATCCTGAGGGTCGCCCCCGCGAAGGGCTGATCACGGGCGCTCCCCGCGCCGCGGCACCGGACCCGCCGCCATCACATCGGCGCGGGCGAGGCCGATGTCCCGCAGCAGGCGGTCGTCGAGCCGGCAAAGGTCGGCCGCCGCCCGCCGGCGGCGGCGGTGTTCGGCGACCGCCCGGCAGGCGATGAGGATGGCCGCGAGGGCCTTGGCCAGGGGACGGCGAGCGGGGTGGCCGGCGCGGATGTCGAGCATGGTCGCTTCCTCCGTACGGGCATGGCGGCCGTCGAAACGGCCGCCATGCGGGACGGAGAGCGGTTTACACCGTCCGGGGCCGGTCCGACGTGAGCCGCTTCACAAAAGCGGACCGATTCCCGGCGGTCCGGCCGTGTGCGCGCGACGCTTCCTTCCGGCGGTCGGCCTTGCGGTGGCGTCATACCGGCGGCGCCTGGACACGTCCATTGAGCGCCGCCGGTAAAACCCGACAGATCAATGCGATAGCATTGATTGAGAGGGTGATGCGGACGACGCCTTCAGGCGCCGTCCGTATCAGCTGTCCTTGTAGATCTGCTCCTGCTGGTAGGCGGTGAGGCCGACGCGCTGGATCAGGTCGATCTGCGTCTCGATCCAGTCGATGTGCTCCTCGGTGTCCTCCAGGAGGTGCTCCAGGATCTCGCGGGTCTCGTAGTCGCGGACCTGCTCGGTCAGCGTGATGGTGTCGATCAGCGCGCCGCGCGCGGTGTATTCGACCTTGAGGTCGTTGTTGAGGATCTCCGGCACGTCCTCACCGATCGCCAGCTTGCCGAGGTCCTGAAGGTTGGGAAGCCCTTCCAGGAACAGGATGCGTTCGATGATCTTGTCGGCGTGCTTCATCTCGTCGATCGACTCTTCGTAGATCTTGTGCGCGATCCGCTTCAGTCCCCAATTCTTGAGCATGCGGGCGTGAAGAAAGTATTGGTTGATCGCCGTCAATTCGTTCGTGAGAATGACATTCAGTTGCGAAATGACCTTCGGGTCGCCTTTCATGGATTTGGTCTCCTGTTGACTGGACTGGCGTTGCCACCTCTGGAAAAGACCATGCCGCACGGAGTGGAGTTTGGCAATTCGTCTTTGAAAGAAGTTGGTCTCTGCCTATGAAATGTGCGGAATCGGCCGCCGTGACTGAATCTCTTCCGATGACGGCGGGGGCGCGCTAAACAGGGCGTCCGGCCGGGGCGTCCCGGCGCTCCCGGACGAGGATGCTTCCGACGTGCTGTCGGCCATCGCCATCGACGACCCACTGGACCCGCGAATCGCCGCCTACCGCGACGTCCGCGAACGCGACCTTGTCGGGCGTCAGGGGCACTTCATCGCCGAGGGGGCGGTGGTGCTCCGGATCCTGCTGACCGGGGCGCGGCACGAGGCGGTGTCGCTCCTGATCGCCGACAACCGGCTGGAGGCGCTGGCCCCGCTGCTCGACGGGCTTCCCGATTCGGTGCCGGTCTACCGGGCACGCCAGGAGATCCTGGACGCGATCGCCGGTTTCCCCCTGCACCGCGGCATCCTGGCGCTGGGCCGGCGCGCGCCGGAGCCGGACGCGGACGCCTTCCTGGCCGGGCTGGGGCGGCGCGCCCTGGTTCCGGTGCTCTGCGGGATCGGCAACCACGACAACGTCGGCGGCATCTTCCGCAACGCCGCCGCCTTCGGGGCGGACGCCGTCATCCTCGATGCCGGCTGCTGCGATCCGCTCTACCGCAAGGCGATCCGCGTGTCCGTCGGCGCGACGCTGCGCGTGCCCTTCCTGCGACTCGGGCGCGGGGTGGATCCGCTGGGGCTGCTCGCCCGCCACGGCTTCGAGGCGATCGCGCTCAGCCCGGCGGGTGCGGTCCCGCTGGCGGCGCTGGAGGCCCCGGCGCGGGCGGCGGTTCTGCTCGGCTCCGAAGGGCCGGGGCTGCCGGCCGGGCTTTTGGCGCGGACGCGCACGGTGCGCATCCCCATGGCGCCGGGATTCGACTCCCTGAACGTCGCCACGACGAGCGGCATCGTCCTCCACCATCTCGCCTTCATGGCGGGCCTCCGGGACGGGGGGTAGGGGGCGCGTCGCCGCTCCGGCCGCCGGCGGGTTCCGGGAGGACCGTCAGGCCGGGCGGGGCGGCCTCGCGCAGGCGCGGGGCCAGCGCGTGGAATCCCGGCGCACGCGGGTCGCTGGCCCGCCAGGCCAGCCCGATGGTGCGGCCCGGCGGGTCGCCCGCGAAGGGGCGGTAGGTGACGAGCCCGCCCATGGTCGTCCCCTCGCCCGCCGCCAGCAGCGGCATCAGCGTGTAGCCGGTGCCGGCGGCCACCATGTGGCGCAGCGTCTCCAGCCCGGTGGCGTGCCGCATGCCGCGCGCGGTGCCGCCGCAAGCGGCCAGCGCCTGGTCGCGCAGGCAGTGCCCCTCCTCCAGCAGCACCAGATCGCCGGGGTCGAGGTCGGCCAGCGTGACCGCGGGGATCCCTTCCAGCCGGTGGCCGGAGGGATGGGCCAGCACGAAGGGCTCGAAGAACAGCGGTTCGGCCGCCAGCCCCTCGCCGTCGGCCGGCAGCGCCAGCAGGACGGCGTCGAGCCGGCCGGCGCGCAACTCCTCCAGCAGCCCTTCGGTGCGCCCTTCGGACAGGGTCAGCGACAGCTCGGGAAGGTGCCGGCGGATGGCCGGCAACAGGTGCGGAAACAGGTAGGGACCCAGCGTCTGGATGGCGCCCATCGCCAGCCGGCCGGTCAGCGCCCCGTCGCTCCCGCCTGCCAGGGCGAGCAGCCGGTGCGCTTCCTCCAGGACGACCCGGGCCTGGCGGATCACCGCCTCGCCCTGCGGCGTCGGCAGCACCCGGCGGCTGGTCCGCTCGAACAGGGTGAGGCCCAGCCGCTCCTCCAGCTTGCGGACCTGGGCGCTCAGCGACGGCTGGCTGACCGCGCAGCGCTCCGCCGCCTTGCCGAAATGACGGAGGTCGGCGACGGCGACCACATACTCCAGGTCGCGCAGGGACAGGCCGGCGATGTTCATAGATATGGCCTATCGATGGCTTCGGAATGATGTCTTTGATATATGGCGCCCGATCGGCGACAACCAGAGGGCAAGGGATGAGAGAAGAATTCCTCCGCAACAATCCCCGAAGAGGAGCCGAGCCATGAGCGTGCTGACCACCGCCTCCGGTAGCCCCGTCGCCGACAACCAGAATTCCCTGTCCGCCGGCCCGCGCGGTCCGCTGCTGATGCAGGACTTCCACCTGATCGAGAAGCTCGCCCATTTCAACCGCGAGCGCATCCCCGAGCGCGTGGTCCACGCCAAGGGGGCCGGCGCCTACGGGGTCTTCCGGGTGACCGCGGACGTGACCCCCTACTGCAAGGCCGCCTTCCTGTCCGCCGTGGGCAAGGAGACGGAGGTGTTCCTGCGCTTTTCCACCGTCGGCGGCGAGAAGGGGTCGGCCGACGCCGAGCGCGATCCCCGCGGCTTCGCCGTGAAGTTCTACACCGAGGAGGGCAACTACGATCTGGTCGGCAACAACACGCCGGTCTTCTTCGTCCGCGACCCGCTGAAGTTCCCGGACTTCATCCACACCCAGAAGCGCAACCCGGCCACCAACCTGAAGGACCCGACGGCGGTCTGGGACTTCTTCTCGCTGTCGCCGGAGACCATGCACCAGCTGACCATCCTGTTCAGCGACCGCGGCACGCCGCGCAGCTACCGCCACATGGACGGCTTCTCCAGCCACACCTTCTCCTGGATCAACGCGGCCGGCGAGCGGTTCTGGGTCAAGTACCACTTCAAGACCCGCCAGGGCATCGAGAACTTCACGGCCGAGCAGGCCGTCCGCATGGCCGGCATCGACCCCGACCACGCCACCCGCGACCTGTTCGCCAGCATCGCCGACGGCGACGTCCCGGCCTGGAGGGTGGCGGTCCAGATCATGCCGGAGCGCGACGCCGACGGCTACCGCCTCGACCCCTTCGACCTGACCAAGGTGTGGCCGCACGCCGACTACCCGCTGGTCGAGATCGGCGAGCTTGTGCTGAACCGCAACCCGGAGAACTATTTCGCCGAGGTCGAGCAGTCGGCCTTCAGCCCGGCCAACGTGGTCCCCGGCATCTCCTTCAGCCCGGACAGGATGCTCCAGGGGCGCCTGTTCGCCTACGCCGACGCGCACCGCTACCGGCTGGGCGCCAACCACGGGCTGCTGCCGGTCAACCGCCCGCACGCCGCCGAGGCGCGGACCTACCAGCGCGACGGCGCCATGCGCCTCGACGGCAACGGCGGCGGCGGCCCGAACTACGAGCCCAACAGCTTCGGCGGGCCGGCGCAGGACCCGTCCCGGGCCGAGCCGCCGCTGCGCCTTTCCGGCGACGCGGCGCGCTACGACCACCGCGCGGGCAACGACGACTATGCCCAGGCCGGCGCGCTGTTCCGGCTGATCGGGGCCGAGGCGCAGGAGCGGCTGATGGACAACATCGCGGGCTCGCTGGGCCAGGCGCCGCGCTTCATCCAGGAGCGGCAGCTGCGCCATTTCCTGGCCGCCGACCCCGCCTACGGCGCCGGAATCGCCCGGCGGCTGGGGCTGGACCCGGCGGCGGCGCCGGCCGCCGCGGAATAGGGG
>JAEZHQ010000198.1 GCA_023416455.1 Pseudomonadota bacterium
GCCTTCTGCTTATCCATGGAGTCCTTCTCGACCAAACGAAGCTGTGCGGACGACATGCCCGTCTCCCTCTCTTAGATCACACGGCCAACGGTCTTGCAACGGGGCACATCGTACCATTTCCGTTCTCATTGGCCAACAGAAAGTTCTCTTAATGTTCTCATTCCTGGTGTTCTCATGGAGCCTGGTCGAAACCCGGCCGAAACCCGGCCGAAACCCGGCCGGAGCCGGGCCGGAACCGCTCCGGAGCCGTGGCAGCGGCAGGGCGGCGGCTGGGCGGCGCCTCCCGGAAGCCGGCAACGGGGGCGATGACGGGATGGGGGCATTCCCCTCCTGCGCCCGGGATGGCCGGGCCGGGGCCGGGTAGGATGGCCCGGCCGGAACCGGACCGCCAAGCCCACCCTTGGAGAGCGCGATGCCGACTGCGAAATCCGCCCTCGACCGCATGATCGACCGCCTGACCACCCAGCGCACGGCGCTGACCTGGGCGGCCGGCGCCGTGAGCGCCCGGGGCATGGTGATGGAGGTCGGCCTCGGCCGGGGCCGCACCTACGACCATCTGCGCAGGCTGTTCCCCCCGCGCGACATCCTCGTCTTCGACCACTGGCTGCGCGTCCCGCCGGCGCTGGCGCCGGAGGAGGACCGGCTGTTCCTCGGCGACTTCCGGGAGACGCTGCCGGCGGTGGCGGAGCGGTTCGGCGGCCTCGTGCGCTTCGTCCACGCCGACGTGGGCAGCGGGCAGCCGGCCGAGGAGGATGGCATCCGCGACTGGCTGGGGGGGCTGCTCCAGCCCTTCCTGATGCCGGGAGCGCTGGTGCTGTCCGACCGGCCGATCGGCCGGGAGGAATGGCGGGCGGTGGCGGTGCCGGGGACGCGGGACTGGCCCTATTTCGGCTGGCGTGCGGGCTGATCCCGCGAAGGCCCCCGGCGGCGCCCGCCGGGGGCCTTCGCGTCACCGCCCGTCGCGGATGACCTCCTTGACCTTGGAGGCGAGCTGCTTGAGGGAGAAGGGCTTGGGCAGGAAGTGGGCGACCTCGACCCCGTCGATCTCGCCCAGCCGGTCCTCGGCGTAGCCGGAGATGAAGATCACCCGCATGTCGGGCCGCATCCTGCGCACGTGGCGGGCCAGCGTCGGGCCGTCCATCTGCGGCATCACCACGTCGGTGATGAGCAGGTCGATGCGGCTGCCGTCGCTGGTGATCTGCTGGAGCGCCGCCTCGCCGTTCTTGGCCTCCATCACCTGGTAGCCCTTGTTGCGCAGGGCGCGGGCGGAGAAGACGCGCACGGCGTCCTCGTCCTCGACCAGCAGGATGGTGCCGGAGCCGGTCAGGTCGCTGCCCCGCCGCTCGCGCGGCTCGCCCTGGTCGGCCGGGCGCTGCTCGCCCTGGTGGCGCGGCAGCAGGATGGTGAAGGTCGTCCCCTCCCCCACCGCCGAATCGACCAGGACGAATCCGCCGGTCTGGCGGACGATGCCATAGACGGTGGACAGGCCGAGCCCGGTGCCGGAGCCGACCTCCTTGGTGGAGAAGAAGGGTTCGAAGATGCGCTGGAGATTCTCCTTGGGGATGCCGCAGCCGGTGTCGATGACCTCGACCGAGACGTACTGGCCGGGGGGAATGGTTTCGTGCTCGCGGCGCTGCGGCTGGGTGGCCACGTAATTGGAGGTCACGATGGTCAGCCGGCCGCCGCCGGCCATGGCGTCGCGCGCGTTGACCACGAGGTTGATGATCACCTGCTCCAGCTGGTTCTGGTCCACCTTCACGAGGCCGAGGTCGCGGCCGTGGATCATCTTCAGCTCGATGTTCTCGCCGATCAGCCGGCGCATCAGGTTGGCCAGCTCGGCCAGCACGTCCATCACGCTCAGCACGCGCGGCTGCAAGGTCTGCTGGCGCGAGAAGGCCAGGAGCTGGCGCACCAGGTTGGCGGCGCGGTTGGCGTTCTGCTTGATCTGCATGATGTCGCTGAAGGACTGGTCGCCCGGCTTGTGGCGCAGCAGCAGCAGGTCGCAGAAGCCGATCATCGCGGTCAGCAGGTTGTTGAAGTCGTGGGCCACGCCGCCGGCCAGCTGGCCCACCGCCTGCATCTTCTGCGACTGGGCGAACTGGGCCTCCAGGCTCTTGCGTTCGGTCATGTCGATGAAGTGCAGGATCAGCCCCGCTCCGCCTTCCGTGCCCACCCCGCCGAGACGGCGCGCGTAGAGCTGGGCCACCAGCTCCCGCCCGCCGGACAGCCGCACCTCCAGCGGGGCCTCGGGGTCGGCGCCGCCCTGCACGGCGGCCAGCCGCTCGGTCACCATGGCGCGCTCGGACGCCACCATCAGCTCGGCCATGGGCCGGCCGATGACGTCGGCCGACGCGCTGTCGATCAGCGCCAGGAAGGCCTGGTTGCATTCGGCCAGCCGCCCGCCCTCGTCGACCAGGGCGATGCCGATGGGCGCATCCTCGAAAAAGCGCTGGAAGCGCTGCTCGGACAGGCGCAGAGCCTCCTGCCACTCGCGTTCCGGGGTGAGGTCGCGGACCACCGAGCGCGTGTGCACCGTCCGCCCGTCCTCGGCCACCACCACCGTCTGCGCCACCGATGCCTGGAAGCGCCGCCCCTGGAGGCCGCGCATGGCGACGTCGCCGCGCTGCTCCAGGCCGCCGCCCTCCAGAAGGTCGTAAGGGGCGGCGTGGACCGGCGGGCGGGCCAGCACCTCGTGCAGGGTGCGCCCGCCTTCCACGAGATCGCGTGGCGCGCAGCCCAGCCACTTCGCCAGGGTGGCGTTCACGAAGAGGAACAGGCCGTCCTGGTCCACCGAGAAGAAGCCGACCGGCGCATGGTCCATGAAGTCCATGAGCTTGGCCTGCTCGCGCAGCATCACCTGCTCCAACTCCCGCCTTGCGGTGATGTCCTCCACCCGCCAGTGCACGGCGCCGCGGTGGCCGTCGATGGGCTGCGCCTGGACGCGGCGCCATTCGGTGGGGCCGCCCACCCGCGCCACGGCCAGCTCCACCGTCCCGGAGCCGCCGCCCTGCACGCGGTCGCGCAGGCGGTGGAACTCCTCGGCGCTGTCCGGGTCGGCGGCGAACTGGCGCTCCAGGGCGCGCAGCGGCGCCTCGCCCTCGCTCCAGCCGGTCAGGGTGCGGAAGGCGGTGTTGGCGAAGACCGCCCGCCCGGCGCCGTCGCAGACGAGCTGGCCGGCGGGCTGGCCCTCCAGCGCCCCGCCCAGAAGCGCGCCGGCGCGGGACAGGCGCTTGCGGGCCAAGCCCTGGCGGATGGCCAGCAC
>JAEZHQ010000210.1 GCA_023416455.1 Pseudomonadota bacterium
GCGGCGAACAGGCCGGTGGCGATGCCGCGCCCGCTCCAGTCCCGGCGGACGCCGACCGCCACCGTCACCACACCGCGGTTGCGGTGCTGGCGGCCGCCATGGGCGCCGAGATGGCCGACCAGGGCACCGCCGGCCTCGGCCACGAAGACGGTGCCGTTGCCCAGCGTCTGGAAGGCCGCAATGTCGCGCGCCCAGGGCGGGCGCTCGCCGGCCTCGCGCAGCGTGAAGTCGCTCTCGCCGTCGATGCGGGCGACCAGCGCCAGCAGGGCGTGCAGGTCGGCGGGGCCGGCCTCGCGGATGACCGCGTCGGGGGGCGTCCGGGCGTTGCGCATGCCGCGCATCCTAAGCCGGTTCGGCCCGGCCGGGCCAGCGGCTCCGCCGGCGACGGCGGTGCGGGAAGGGCGTTGTCGCGGGCGGCTTCACGCTTCAAATCGATTCCGATTTTACGCGACCCGCTCTATCGTCGGCGCTCCCGCCAGCCCGGAGCCGCCATGCCCAACCTGACCATCCGTCCGGCCGTCGAGGCCGACTGCGCCACCATCCTGCGCTTCGTCAGGGAACTCGCCGCCTTCGAGCGGGAACCCGACGCCGTCAAGGCGTGCGAGGAGGATTTCCGCCGCGACGGCTGGGGCGAGCGGCCGGTGTTCGAGGCGCTGATCGCCGAACTGGACGGCGCCCCCGTCGGCTTCGCCCTGTGCTTCCGCAATTACTCCACCTGGGAGGGACGGGCCGGGCTCTTCGTGGAGGATCTGTACGTCACGCCGGAGGCGCGCCGCTTCGGCGCGGGGCGCAAGCTGCTGGCCGCGGTGGCCCGGCGCGCGGTCGAACAGGGCTGCCGGCGGGTCGACCTGAACGTGCTGGACTGGAATCCGGCGCGCGGCTTCTACGATCGCCTGGGATTCCGGCATCTGGAGGACTGGCGCCCCTACCGGCTCACCGGCGAGGCTTTGGGCGCATTGGCCGCCGAAGGGTGAGGGGTGCCGCCCCCGGGACGCCGCCGCGGCCGGGGGAACACCACCAACGAATGCCGGTCAGGCCGCCTTGAACTGCGACGCCGCGCTCAGCAGCTCCATGTAGCCCGCACGCTCCTCGCGCAGCGAGGCGAGCAGGTCGTTCAGGCTCTCGCGCACGAAGATGTCCTTCTGCGCACCGATCCGATCCTGCGTCAGTCGAATGAACTCATCCACCAAATCGATATGGACACGAGAGGACGAGGTAATCGCCTTGTTGGTGGCGGTGCCGAGCATCTGGAAGTCTCCATCGGTCCGATGTGTTCGAGATGACGGTATTGAGCCACCGGGCTGGTTAACGACTTACTAAAACAGCAACTTGGGAAGGCGTATCTTGCGGGGTAATCCTCGGATAGGAAGGCGAAACATTTGTCTTCTCTTTCGGATTACCACCGGCCGGTCAGGCCGCGCGGGCCGCCCCGGCGGCGCGCTGCGCGGCATCGGCGCGTTCCAGCGCGCGGGCGACCAGCCGCTCGAAGAGATCATCCACCAGCCCGGCCATTCCCACAGGCGCGCCGCCCAGCGGCGGCCCTTCCATCAGCAGCGATCCTTCCTCGCCCGGCCCGACGATGCGCCAGCCGTGGGCCTTCATCTCGGCGATGCGCCCCCTGGAAATGAAAGCACGCACTTGATCCGTCGCGATCCCGCCCATTCGCTCCTCCTGCGGTCGGCGTGGCAGCTCCCGCAGCCTAGCGGAGAAATCGGAACATAACAAGAACAAACAAATTGCCGCAAGGACGGTTCGGACCCGAAGCGCCGGCAAGGCCCTGTTCGCCGCTTTTCCCCCTTGCCGGACACCCCGTTCCGGGAAAAAGTCCCTGTCCGGGGCGGGTTCCGGCCCGTCCGCCTTCGTCTGCGCGCGATTCCGCCGCGCCTGACCCGACGACGCTGCGACCCTTGGGAGGACGACCGCCATGACCGGGACGACCGGAGTTCGCACCGAAACCGACAGCTTTGGCCCGCTGGATGTTCCCGCCGACCGTTACTGGGGGGCGCAGACCCAGCGCTCCTTGCGGAATTTCCGGATCGGGGGGGAGCGCATGCCGGCCCCGCTGGTGCGCGCGCTGGGCATCCAGAAGAAGGCGGCGGCCAGCGCCAACATGGCGCTGGGGGTGCTCGACCCGCGGCTCGGCCGGGCCATCGCCGAGGCCGCCGAGGAGGTGATCGACGGCACGCTGGCCGACCATTTTCCGCTGGTGGTCTGGCAGACCGGCTCCGGCACCCAGACGAACATGAACGCCAACGAGGTCATCGCCAACCGCGCCATCGAGATATTGGGCGGCGTCATGGGCTCCAAGAAGCCGGTCCACCCCAACGACCACGTCAACATGGGGCAGTCGTCCAACGACAGCTTCCCCACCGCCATGCACATCGCCGCCGCCGAGCAGATCCACCACGAGCTGATCCCGGCGCTGGAGAACCTGCACGCGGCGCTGGCCGCCAAGGCCGACGCCTTCCGGGACATCGTGAAGATCGGCCGCACCCACCTCCAGGACGCCACGCCCCTGACGCTGGGCCAGGAGTTCTCCGGCTACGCCACGCAGGTGAAGTACGGGATCGCGCGGGTGCGGGCGGCGCTGCCGCAGCTCTACCGGCTGGCCCAGGGCGGCACGGCGGTCGGCACCGGGCTGAACGCGAAGGCCGGCTTCGCCGAAGCCTTCGCCGAGGAGGTGGCGCGCATCACCGGCCTGCCCTTCGTCAGTGCGGAGAACAAGTTCGAGGCGCTGGCCTGCCACGACGCGCTGGTGGACGCCCACGGCAGCCTGAACACGCTGGCGGTGTCGCTGATGAAGATCGCCAACGACGTCCGCCTGCTGGCCTCCGGACCGCGCTGCGGCATCGGGGAGATCGAGCTGCCGGAGAACGAGCCCGGCTCCTCCATCATGCCCGGCAAGGTCAACCCGACCCAGTCGGAGGCCATGACCATGGTCTGCGCCCAGGTCATGGGCAACCACACCACGGTCAGCATCGCCGGCGCCACCGGCCATTTCGAGCTGAACGTGTTCAAGCCGGTGATCGCCTTCAACGTGCTCCAGTCGATCCGGCTGCTGGCCGACGCGGTGGCGAGCTTTACCGACAACGCCGTCGTCGGCATCACCCCCAACCGCGAGCGGATCGGCCAGCTCCTCAACGAGAGCCTGATGCTGGTCACCGCGCTCAACCCGCACATCGGCTACGACAACGCCGCCCGCATCGCCAAGAAGGCCCACAAGGAGGGCACCACCCTGAAGCAGGCCGGGGTGGCGCTCGGGCTGCTGACGGAGGAGCAGTTCGACCAGTGGGTGCGGCCGGAAACCATGGTGCGGCCGCGGTGATCCCGGCGGTTGCACGGGCGGGGAGGGCGGTGCGGTGAGGAAGCGCTCCGTGCTCATCGCCGGCCACCCGACCAGCGTCTCGCTGGAGGAGGAGTTCTGGGAGGCGCTGAAAGGGGTGGCGCAGGCCCGCGGCACGTCGGTCAACGCCCTCATCGAGGAGATCGATTCCCACCGCGCCGGCAACCTGTCGAGCGCCATCCGCGTCTTCGTGCTGAGGGCGGTGCAGGGCCGTGCCGATCCGCCGCGGTGACGCGGGCGGCACCGGGTGGACAGACCCGGGGGGGCGGCGCTACAGGGAAGGCAGGGGGCGCCCGCGCCGCCCGCTGCAACCGCCGCACCCGCCACCTCCCGCCGCCTTCCGAGGGTCCGTCCCGTGCCGTCTGACGTTTCGCTCATCGACGCCGTCGCCTTCGGCTGGTTCCTGGCCAGCTGGATCGGCTTCACGGTGGTTCAGGACCACCTGCTGAAGGGCCGGGTGGCGGTGAACCAGCACCTGAAGATCCTGCGCCGCCACTGGATGGAGCGGATGCTGGAGCGGGACAACCGCATCATGGACTCGCAGCTGGTCGGCCACACCATGAACAGCTGCACCTTCTTCGCCTCCACCTCCATGCTGGTGCTGGCCGGCCTGGTCGGTTCCTTCGGCGCCATCGAGCACGCCCACGGCATCGTCGGCGACCTCTCCTTCACGGTGCGGACGTCGCGGCAGTTCTTCGAGGTGAAGATGCTGCTGCTGGTGGCCATCTTCACCTTCGGCTTCTTCAAGTTCACCTGGGCGCTGCGCCAGTACAACTACTGTTGCGCTCTGATCGGCTCGGCGCCGCCGCCGCCGGTGGCGGCCGACGAGCGGCGGGCCATGGCCGAGACCATCGCCGAGGCGATGACTTTGGCGGTGACCGCACTGAACGGCGGCCTGCGCGCCTATTACTTCGCCATGGCGGCGCTCGGCTGGTTCATCGGCCCCTGGCTGTTCATGCTGGGCAGCAGCACCGTTCTGGTGGTGCTCACCCGCCGCCAGGGCTTCTCGGCCACGGAGACGGCGATCCGCCGGCAGACCGACCGGCTGGAAGGGCGGCCTTCCTGAGGCGGCCGGCCCCGCGCATTTCACGCAAAAACGGCCGAAAACCGCGGGTTCTGCGACCATATTCCCCCTATCCGGGTGCGCCGGATCGATGCTCTGTTCGGCCGTCGGCAACAGGACCTGGGAAAGAGGCCATGGACACGGACACCGCCATCAACGTTCTCAACGCGCTGGACGAGGCCGAGCGCATCCTTGGCGAGATCCGGCTGCACGGCGGCGTCGGGGCCGGGCACGACGCCATGACCCATCACCGGGAGCTGCTGGACGAGGCCCGCCACCAGCTGGACATCGCCCACGCCCTGGCGTGAGGACGGGCGGTGGCGTGAGGTCGGGCGGTCAGGGCTTCCGGAGGATCTTGCCGCCCTTCCCGGCCATCTTCGACCAGTCCCGGGCGAAATAGGCGAAGTCGCGGCTGGGGCGGCTGTAGAGGAAGCCCTGGGCCAGCGGCACCCCCAGATCGGCCAGGAGCTGGGCGTGGGCGGGGGCCTCCACCTGCTCGCCGATGAGGGTGAGGCCGAGCTGGCCGCAGACGTCCACCATGGAGCGCAGCATCGCCATGTCGCGCGGGTTCTCCGCGGCGCCGCGCACGAACTGCCCGTCGATCTTGGCGTAGTCGGCCTGGAGCCCGTACAGCGACTGGAAGGAGGTCGAGCCGGCGCCGACGTCGTCCAGGCAGATGCGGTAGCCGGCCTGACGCAGTTGCTGCAAGACCCCGTTCAGCGTGGCGATGTCGGTGACGACCACCGTCTCCGTCACCTCGATCAGCAGCTTGCGGGCCAACCCCCCGTAGGGTTCCGTCACCGTCTGGAACTGCTGGAGGAAGATCGGGCTCATCAGCGTCTTGGCCGAGAGGTTGATGGCCACGTCCGGCAGCTTGGGCTCCTTGCGGTGGGCGCGCAGCGTGTCCAGGACCGACTGGGTCAGCAGCAGGTCGAAGTCGTAGATCAGGCCGACGTCCTCGGCGAAGGTGATGAAGTCGATGGGCGAGTGCATGCCCTCCACCCGGGTCAGCGCCTCCAGATGGTGGACGGCCTGGGTCTCCAGGTCGACGATGGGCTGGAAAACGACGTAGAAGTCGCGCTTCTCGATGGTCGCGCGCAGGCGGCGGATGCGCTCCACCGCGTCGGACATCATGCGCTTGGCGCCGTCCTCCAGGCTGGAGATGGTGAACTCCCCGCCCTGGGTGGAGGCGAAGGCCTGCACCGTGTAGACCAGCGCGCGCGCGGCGTCGGCGGCGTCCAGCTTGTCGTCGGAGATGTCCAGCGACCAGGTGCGGATGCCGCCCGCCAGCTCGCCGCCCGCGTTCTGGATGATCTGGGCGATGTGGGTCTGCACCTCCTGCCCGTCGATGTCGGAGGCGTGGACGACGCCGTAGCGGTCGGCGGCCAGCTTGCCCGCGCTGTCGCCGTCCGCCGAGATGCCGCGCAGATAGGCGTCGATGCCCTGGCGCACCTCGTCCGCCGCCCCCACGGGAAGCCCGTTCACCATGGCCTGCATGCCCTCGATCAGCAGCAGCGTCAGCCCGTGGTCGAGCCCCTTCTCCCGCGCCCGCAGGATGCGGTCCTCCAGGATGCCGGCGAAGCTGTGGTTGTCGTGCAGCTGCCCGGCCGGCGACGGCCCCTCCGTCGTCGCCCGCGGCCCGGAGGCGAGGAGGATGGTCAGGAACAGCGACCCCGGGCAGGATTCCAGCCGGCAGCCGCCCAGCAGCGCCGTGAAGTGGTGCCCGTCGAAGCCCTGGAAGACGACGCGGGCCGGCTTGATCCGGGCCTTCTCCTGGATGCGCTTGAACAGGACCTGGACGTATTTGCGGTCGCTGGGGGCCACCACCTCCAGCAGGTCGGTGCCGGCCAGCTCGGCCACATCGCCCTTGGTGAGCCGGCAGCGCGCGCCGGTGGAGAACAGGATCCTGCCCTTGACGTCGGTCTCGATCAGAAGATCGGCGGCGGCGAAGGCGAAGCCGACGAAGCGGTCACGTTCGCGGTTCGACTGCGGCCGGCGGGCCGCGGTGAGGGGCTTCGGCCCGGCATGCCTGCCCGTGTCTTGCGCGAGATGTGGCGTCATGCTTTCAAATTAAATAAAAGTTGTCCAAAGCGTCCCTCTCCATGGATTGCAGAGTAGCGTTCTTCCGGTAACGAAAAAAGCCGCAAAGAATCACCGGCCTAGGGATGGGGGGGAGCGCTCCATAGTATTTTCAACGATTTAGAGGCGAATGCGCGATGGCGCGCCGGAATACCGCACCCTTGGCCCGCCGCTTCGCGAGGGCGGCGCCCATGGGGCCGGCGCCCGGGGTTCCCCCCGGGGCGCGTTCCGCCGCTCAGCGGCGCGGGAACAGGCGGGTGACGTGGCCCATCTTGCGGCCCGGACGGGCCTGCGCCTTGCCGTAGAGGTGCAGGCGCGCGCCGGGCTCGGCGAGCAGGGCGGGCCAGCGCAGCACGTCGTCGCCGATGAGATTCTCCATCTCGGCGTCGGCCACCCGCTCGACCGAGCCCAGCGGCAGGCCGCAGACCGCGCGGACGAGCTGCTCGAACTGGCAGGCGTGGCAGGCGTCCATGGTCCAGTGGCCCGAGTTGTGCGGGCGCGGCGCCAGTTCGTTGACCAGGACGGAACCGTCCGGCGTGACGAACATCTCCACCGCCAGGACGCCCACCAGGTCGAGCGCCTCGGCGATGCGGCGGGCGATCCGGCCGGCTTCCCGGGCGGTCTCCGCGGCAAGGCGGGCGGGGGCGATGGTGCGGTCGAGAATGCCGTCCTTGTGCCGGTTCTCCACCGCGGGATAGGCGGCCATCGCGCCGTCCTGGCCGCGCGCGACGATCACCGACACCTCGCAGGCGAAGGTCACGAAGCCCTCGACGATGCCGTCCGCGGCGCCGATGGCGGCCCAGGCGGCGGCGGGGTCGGTGCCGGGGTCGAGGCGGGCCTGCCCCTTGCCGTCGTAGCCGAGCCGGGTGGATTTCAGGATGCAGCGCGGGCCGATCTCGGCCTGGGCGCGGGCGACGTCGCCGGCGTCGCGCGCCGGGCGCCAGGGGGCGGTGGCGATGCCCAGCCCGTTGACGAAGGACTTCTCGGCGACGCGGTCCTGCGCCACCGAGAGGACCCCGGCCCCGGGATGCACCGGCGCGAAGCGGCCGAGATGCTCGACCACCGAGACGGGGACATTCTCCCACTCCAGGGTCACCACATCGACCGACCGGGCGAAGCCCTCCAGGGCGTCGCGGTCGTCCCAGCCGGCCGCGGTGACGGCGGCGGCGACCTGGGCGCCGGGGCTGCCCTGGGCGTCCGGGGCGTAGACATGGACCTTGTAGCCGAGGCGGGCGGCGGCCAGCGCCGTCATGCGGCCGAGCTGGCCGTCGCCCAACATGCCGATGGTGGCGCCGGGGGGCAGGGTCCGGACGGGCATGTCAGGCCGGCTCGTCCTGCGGGGCCTCGGCGACGGCGGCGGTCTGCCGGGCGCGCCAGGCGTCCAGGGCCACGGCCACCGCCGGGTCCATCAGCGCGATCACCGCGCCGGCCAGCAGCGCGGCGTTGATGGCGCCCGCCTTGCCGATGGCCAGCGTGCCGACCGGCACGCCGCCCGGCATCTGCACGATCGACAGCAGGCTGTCCATGCCCTTCAGCGCGTGGCTTTCCACCGGCACGCCGAACACCGGCAGCGGCGTCATGGCGGCGGCCATGCCGGGCAGGTGGGCGGCCCCGCCGGCCCCGGCGATGACCACCTTCAGGCCGCGCGCCTTGGCCGTCCCGGCGTAGTCGACGAGGCGGTGCGGGGTGCGGTGGGCGGAGACGATGCGGACCTCGTGCGGCACGCCGAGCGCGGTCAGCGTGTCGGCGGCGTGCCTCATGGTGGCCCAGTCGGACTGGCTGCCCATGATGATGCCGACCAGCGGCGGGGAGGGGGTGTCGACGGGCACGGCGGCGCGCTTTCCTGAAGGTCCGGAAAGCGGCGCATTATAGGAGGCGCGCGGCGGGAGTCCAGCGCGTCGCGGCCGGTCGTGCCGGCGGCGGTGAAACCCGGCGGATCAACGCGGTGCGGTTGGTTGAGCGTGCCGGTGATCGAGGGTGCCGTTGATTGAGCGGGTGAAGCGGACGGCCCTTGAAGGCGCCGTCCGCATCAGGCGATGATGTCGGGCAGCAGGCGGCTTTCCAGGAGGGTGATCTGGTCCTTGAGCGCAAGCTTGCGCTTCTTCAGACGTTGCATCTGAAGCTGGTCGAACGGCGCGCGTTCGTGCAGGCGCGCGATCACGTCGTCGAGGTCGCGATGCTCGCTGCGAAGCGTCGCCAGTTTCTCTTTCAGCATCTCTTGTTCGTTCATGCGCTTGGGGCCCGCTGGCTCAGCGGCCGGGACTATACCAGATTTCATGGACGGCGGCACCGCGAAAGCTCCGCCCTTCCTCGCAGTTGCGGCGGACGGGCCGGGGCGGCCGCGGGCACCCAGAACGATTGCGGCGGACCCGCGTTCTGGTATGACTAGCCAACAATCCGGCCCTGACGATACGGGACAGTGATCATGACAGCTGGCAAGCGCATCGGCATTCTCACCAGCGGCGGCGACTGCGCCGGGCTGAACGCGGTGATCCGGGCGGTGGTGCACCGCGCGGTGACGACCTATGGCTGGCAGATCCTCGGCATCAAGGAAGGCACCCAGGGGTTGCTCCAGCGCCCGGTCCAGTACCAGGCGCTCGACCTGCCGCAGGTCGACGGCAACATGATGCGTCAGGGCGGCACGATCCTGGGCACCACCAACCGCGGCGATCCCTTCGCCTATCCCATGAGCGACGGCACGCTGAAGGACCGTTCCGACGAGATCATCGGCGGCTATCGCGAACTCGGGCTCGACGCGCTGATCGGCATCGGCGGCGACGGCAGCTTCGCCATCCTGCACAAGCTGGCCGAGCGCGGCGGGCTGAAGCTGGTCGGCATCCCCAAGACCATCGACAACGACCTCGGCATGACCGAGGTGTCGGTCGGCTACGACACCGCCGTCGGTGTCGCCGTCGAGGCGCTGGACCGCCTCCAGCCGACCGCGGCCAGCCACGCGCGGGTCATGGTGCTGGAGGTGATGGGCCGCGACGCCGGCCACATCGCGCTGGCGGCCGGCATCGCCGGCGGGGCCGACGTCATCCTGATCCCCGAGATCCCCTATTCGATCGAGAAGATCGCCGCCAAGATCAAGCAGGTGCGCTCCACCGGCCGCAACTTCGCCCTGGTCGTCGTCTCCGAGGCGGTGAAGACCGTGGACGGCACCGGCGTGAAGAAGCTGTTCCAGGGCGGCGAGAAGCGCTACGGCGGCATCGGCGACTATGTCGGCGAGAAGATCGCCGAGGCGACCGGGGCCGAGACCCGCGTCACCGTGCTGGGCCATGTCCAGCGCGGCAGCCCGCCCAGCCCGCGCGACCGGCTGGTCGCCTCGGCCTTCGGCGTGCACGCGGTGGATCTGATCGCCGAGGGCAAGTTCGACCGCATGGTCGCCTGGTCCAACCGCGGCGTCATCGACGTGCCGATCACCGAGGCCATCGCCCATTATTCCTGCGTCGAGCTGGACAGCGCGCTGGTCAAGACCGCCCGCGGCCTCGGCATCAGCCTGGGGGACTGACGGCGGCACGGCGGTGATGGCGGTTCCATCCGGCAACCCCTTCTGGGACTTCTCGCTCGCCGTCTACGCCCGGCCGGGCGTGGCGGCGGCCTGCCTCGACCTCCAGGAGCGGCGGGGGCTGGACGTCAACCTCCTGCTGTTCGCCGCCTGGGCCGGGGCGGCCTGCGGGGTGCGGCTGCCCGCCGGGGACCTGGCCCGCCTGGACGCCGCCGTGGCCCCGTGGCGGGCCGAGGTGGTGCGGCCCCTGCGCGCCGTGCGCCGCCGCGCCAAGGGGGAGGACGCCACCCTTTGCGACGCCCTGAAGGCCGCCGAGCTGCGGGCCGAGCGCGTCCAGCAGGAT
>JAEZHQ010000241.1 GCA_023416455.1 Pseudomonadota bacterium
GCCTGAAGCGCGACTTGGCGGCGGTGCGGGCGGCCTTGTCGCTGCCGTGGAGCACCGGGCCGGTGGAGGGACAGATCAGCACGCTGAAAACGACCAAGCGCACGATGAACGGCCGCGGTGGCTTCGATCTGCTGCGCCATCGCGTCCTTGAGGCCGCCTGAACGGCACCGCTCAAGCCGTCCCTGTACACCGAGTTTGCGGATGGACCATTCCACGTTCAGCATTGACAGCTCCAGGTCCCTGGGGAAAATCGACCATGAGGCACCGAACCAAAAGCAACGCCGCACCGTTGCAGCTCCCCTCGAACGTCGAGACCTACAGCCGGGAAGTCGAGCAGATTGCCCGGAAGCTCGCCCAGACCCGCGGCAGCACCGCCGCCGACCGGAAGGCATTGGCGGCAGCGGTGACCCGGGATGCCGAACGGGTTTTCGATGTCATCGTGAGCACGACCATCCGCGCTCCCCGCTGAGTCCCAGCCCCGCAGCAGGGGACCGGCTGGCGCGGGATGCGCGCCGGCATGGGACGCTGGCGCGCCGCCGGCGCGGTGCTATTGTCCGGCACCCGCCCCACCACGCCGAGCGTCCCCGCCCATGACCATCGACGACCTGCGCGCCCAGTACGAGGCCTATCCCTACCCGGCGCGCAACCCGGCCGACGAGAAGAAGCGGCTGGTCACCGGCTCGCCCAGCCACCTCGACGAGGTGAACCATTACGTCTTCGGCGGGCGGCTCGACCACACCCGGCCGCTCGACGTCCTGGTGGCGGGCGGCGGCACCGGGGACGGGACGGTCATGATCGCCCAGCAGATGGCCGACGCCGGCAATCCCGGGCGCGTCACCTACCTGGACCTGTCCGACTCCGCCCGCGCCATCGCCGAGGCGCGGGCGCGGGCGCGCGGGCTGGCCAACATCGACTTCCGGCGCGGCTCGCTTCTGGAGGCGGAGGGGCTCGGGCGCTTCGACTACATCGACTGCTGCGGCGTGCTGCACCATCTGGATGATCCGCCGGCCGGGCTGCGCGCCCTGGCCGGCGCGCTGAAGCCCGGGGGCGGCATCGGGCTGATGGTCTACGCGCCGCTGGGGCGCACCGGCGTCTATCCCATGCAGGCGGCGCTGCGCACCCTGACCGACGGGCTGGCCCCGGCGGAGAAGGTCGCGCTTGCCCGCCGCCTGATCGGCCGGCTTCCGCGCTCCAACTGGCTGCTCAACAACCCCTTCATCGGCGACCACAAGCAGGCGGACGCCGACCTCTACGACCTGCTGCTGCATTCCCGCGACCGGCCCTACACGGTGCCGGAGCTGGCCGAGCTGGCCGGGTCGGCGGACCTGGCGATCGCCGCCCTGGTCGAGCCGGCGCGCTACGACCCCGCCGTCTGGGTCCGGGACCCGCGCCTGCTGAAGCGGCTGGAGGGGCTGCCCTGGCTGGAGCGCGCCGCCTGGACCGAGCAGGTCACCGGCGCCATGACCAAGCACGTCGCCTATCTCGTCCGGCCGCAGGACCTGGAGGCCGCCGTCGCCCGCCCCGACGGGCCGGAGGTGGTGCCGGTGCTGCGCGACCTGGACGGCGCCGCCGTCGCCCGCGGCCTGCCCCCCGGCGGCAGCCTGGAGGTGGAGCTGATGGGCGCGGTCCTGCCGCTGCCGCTGCCGCGCCTGGCCGGGCCGATCCTGGCACGGGTGGACGGCGCCGCCCCGCTCGGCGCCATCCACGAGGCGGTGGCCGGAAAGGCGGGGGCGCTGGCCTGGGACGCCTTCATGGCCCAGTTCCTCCCGCTCTACGCCGCGCTGAACGGCGTCGGGACCATGCATCTGCGCCGCACGCCGGCCCGGTGACGCGGCCGGCGGCCGGCGGGCGGCGGGCGGCGGGCGGACGCAATCCCGGCGCCGGCCAAATCTCACCGGCCAAATCTCATTTGCAAAGACGCCCACCGCGTCCGGCCCGCCCGCCACCGCCACCGCTGGTGACCGGGAAATTCCCCTTGCGAGGGCTCGATGAAATCGTCGGCGGCGGAATCACGGCCTTCGCCATCCATGTTGTGTTTGCATGAGGCAAAATAACGCGGCCCTCCATGACTGGCGGTGGGCTCAGTCATCCTGTGCCATGGCCTATGCCGATCGGCGATATTGCAGGTATTACTAGGCCATGCTTCCATCCGACCGCTGTTGGTGACGTTTTTGAAGCGGATCAGCCGGATGGCTTGGCGAGGAGCAGACCGGATGCGGAATTTTTCCTTGTTCCGCAAGTTCATGGTCGCCTTCGCCGTGCTGATCGCGGTGACCGGGATCGGCAACGCCGTGGTCTACCTGCGCCTGAGCGTGATCGAGGACGCCAGCCGCTGGGCGGCCCACACCCATGAGATCCTGACCACCGTCTCCGACATGCTGGCCGGCGTCGTCGACCAGGAGGCCGGGGTGCGGGGCTTCCTGAACACCGGCGACGAGTCCTTCCTCGAGCCCTACCACGCCGGGGCCGCCCATTACCGGGCGGCCAGGGACAAGGCGGCGGCCCTGGTGGCGGGAACGCCGGAGGGGGAACGGATCGCCCGGCTGGACGAGGCGGTGCAAGCGTGGGTTTCGGAAGCGGCCGAGCCGGTCATCCTCCTGGCCCGCGACCCCGCGACCAGGGACCGGGCGCTGATCCTTGTCGCCCTGGGGGAGGGCAAGCGCCGCATGGACGAAATCCGCGCGCTGGCCGGCACGATCCGGGCGCACCAGGAGGAGCTGATGGGGCAGCGGCGCCAGGCGCGGGCGCGGGCCTTCACCGAGGCGGAGACGGCCAGCCTGCTGGGCGCCGGCCTCTCGATCCTGGTCGCGCTCGGCGGCGCCTTGTGGCTGACCCGCAGCATCGCCGGGCCGATGGTCGCCATGGCCGGGCAGATGACGCGGATGGCCGGCGGCGACCTCACGGCGGACTGCCCCCGCCCCAACCGCACCGACGAGATCGGCGTCATGGCTGCGGCGCTCGCCGATTTCCAGACCGCGCTGCGCGAACGCCAGCGCCTGGCCGAGGCCGAGCGCGAGCATCTCGCCCAGCTGCGCATGGCCGAGGCCGAGCTGGTCGAGGCGCAGAGGCTGGCGGCGCTCGGCCAGCTCGTCGCCGGCATCGCGCACGAGATCAACACCCCGATCGGCTCCAGCCTCACCGTCGCGACCACGCTGGACGAGAAGCGCCGGCAGTTCGAGGACGGCCTGAACGCCGGCGCGCTGCGCCGCAGCGCGCTGGTCGAGTTCCTGGGAGCGGTTGCGCAGGCCGGACGGCTGCTGAGCATCAGCCTGGAGCAGGCGGCGGGGCTGGTGTCCAGCTTCAAGCAGGTCGCCGCGGACCGCGCCAGCGTGCAGCGCCGCCGCTTCGACCTCGCCCAGGTGACCGCCCAGGTCCTGGCGACCCTGCGTCCGCTGCACAAGCGCACCGAGATCGCCGTCACCATGGCCATCCCGGACGGCATCGAGCTGGACAGCTACCCCGGCCCCTACGGGCAGGTCATCGCCAACCTCGTCGGGAACGCCCTGTTCCACGCCTTCGACGGGTGGGAGCAGGGACGGGTCGAGATCCGCCTGGCCGGAAGGAGCGGCGGCACGGTGGTGGTGGAGGTCGCCGACAACGGGGCCGGCATCCCGCCAAACGCCATCGGCCGCGTGTTCGAGCCCTTCTTCACCACCCGGCTCGGCCAGGGGGGAAGCGGGCTCGGGCTTCACATCGTCCACAATCTGGTGACCGGCGTCCTCGGCGGGCGCGTCGGGGTCGCCAGCACCCTGGGGCAGGGGGCGGTCTTCACCCTGCACATCCCGGCAACGGCCCCGCGAGAGAAAGGTGTCGCATGAGCCACCCGGATGCACTGGACGACCTGATCGATCTCATCGACGACGGCTCCCCGGAGGAGCCGGAGGAGAC
Source organism: Pseudomonadota bacterium (assembly GCA_023416455.1). Lineage (GTDB taxonomy): Bacteria > Pseudomonadota > Alphaproteobacteria > Azospirillales > Azospirillaceae > Azospirillum. The sequence goes on from JAEZHQ010000241.1 coordinate 3,889, forward strand.
CGCGGCCACCTCGTGGATCGTGCTGATCGTCGACGACGAGGAGCAGGTCCACCAGATCACCACCTACGCCCTGGCCGACGTCCTCGTCCTCGGCCAGCCGCTGCGCTTCCTGCACGCCTATTCGGCCGCCCAGGCGCGCACGCTGCTGGCCGCCACGCCGGACATCGCGGTCATCCTGCTCGACGTGGTGATGGAGACCGAGGACGCCGGCCTGCGCCTGGTCGAACACATCCGGATCGCGCTGAAGCGCCCGGAGGTCCGCATCATCCTGCGCACCGGGCAGCCGGGATACGCGCCGGAATTGGACGTCATCCAGCGCTACGACATCAACGACTACCGCACCAAGAGCGAGCTGACCCACGTCCGCCTCGTCACGACCCTGACCGCGGCGTTGCGTTCCTACCAGCAGATCCAGCACATCGAGACCAACCGGCGCGGGCTGGAGAAGGTGGTGACCGCGTCCACCGACCTGATCGCCCGGCGCTCCCTGGCCACCTTCTCCGACGGCGTGCTGATGCAGATCTGCGGCCTGAAGGATCTCGAACCGGAGGGGGTGATCGTGACCCGCAGCGCCGGCCGCGGCCCCGGGGAGGAGGGGAGCGCCTACGTCGTCGCCGCGGCCGGGCGCTACGCCGCCCTGGCCGGAGCGCCGCTGGCCGCGGTTCCGGCCGCGGTGCTGGCCGAGCTGCGCGAAACGGAGGAGCAGCGCCGCATCCGCATCGGCAAGGGCATGGCCGCCTTTCCGATCTTCCCGCCCTCCGGCGACCGGGTCACCGTCTATTGCGAGATGGCGCGGCCGCTGACCGAGGGCGACCGCAAGCTGCTGGAGGTCTTTGCCACCAACATCACCGTCGGCTTCGACAACGCCCGCCTGTTCGAGGACGTCGAGTTCCTGGCCTACCACGACCCGGTGACCGGGCTGCTCAACCGCACCGGCTTCCTGCGCGCGCTCGACCGGCTGGGGGAGACGCGCGCCGTCACCGTCGCGGTGATCGAGCTGGACGACCACGACAGCCTGATCGACATGGCGGGCGACGCGCTCGCCGCCGACCTGCGCTGCACGGTGGCGCGGCGCCTGCGCGACCGTTTCGGCCCCGACACGGCGCAGGTGGGCGATGCGCGCTTCGCCGTCGCCCTGACCGGCGCCATCGGGACCGACCGGCTGGCGGCCGCCCTCCGGGAGGCGGCGGAGATGCCCATCAGGACGCCCCGGGGGGCCTTGCAGACCGGCGCCACCATCGGCATCGCGCCGGCCGGCGCGGTGACCAGGCCGGCCGGCCTGCTCCAGGCGGCGGCGCTGGCCCTGCACGCCGCCAAGGGTCCCGGCGAGGCGGTGGTCTACCGCGCGGCGATGGCCGAGGAGGTCGAGGAGCGGCTGAGCATCCTGGCGGGCTGGGCGAAGGCCCGCCACGTCGGCGAGCTGGAGCTTCACTACCAGCCCCAGGTCAGCCTGCACGACGGCGCACTGACCGGGGCCGAGGCCCTGCTGCGCTGGCGCCGGCCCGACGGCGCCTACCGCGCGCCGGGCCAGTTCATCCCGATCGCCGAGGAGGCGGGGATCATCGTCGAGATCGGCGACCATGTGCTGCGCATGGCCTGCCAGCAGGTCGCCCGGTGGCGCGCCCAGGGCTACGCGCCGCCGCCCGTCTCGGTCAACGTCAGCGTGCGCCAGCTTCTGGTGCCGGGCTTCGCGGAGCGGGTGCTGGCCCTGCTCGGGGAAGCCGGCCTGACGCCGCCCGCCCTGCGCGTCGAGGTCACGGAAAGCGCCTTCGCGCCCGACCTCACGCGGGTCCGCGACCAGCTCGCCACGCTCAGCCATGCCGGGATCGAGATCGCCATCGACGATTTCGGAACCGGCTTCTCGTCGCTCGGGCAGGTGCATGGGCTGCCGGTGCACGAGCTGAAGCTCGACCGCTCCCTGGTCCGTGGCGTCGACCGGGACCGCCGGCTGGCGGAGGTCGCGGCGATGGCCGCCCGGCTGGGAACGACGCTGGGCCTGCGGGTTCTGGCCGAGGGCATCGAGACCGAGGGCGAGGCGCGCCAGGCCTGCGATCTCGGCATCCCCATGGGCCAGGGCTACCTGTTCGGCCGGCCGGTCCCGCCGGACGTCTTCGCCGGAAGGCACCTGGGCTGACCGGAAAAGCCCACGCGCCGGAAAAGCCAACGCGCCGGGGATGCCCTCTCATGCCCGGGAGGTCCGAAGAACCGATACGGATGAGTTCCGGCGGCCTCGATAAACCAAAAAGCCGCCGCCGGGACGGTCCCGGCGGCGGAGTCAATGGAGGAAACAACCAGACGGAGGAAGTGGCTTAGTGGATGGTCTCGCCGTGCAGGGCGAGGTCCAGGCCGTCGCGCTCGATCTCCTCGTCGACGCGCAGGCCCATCACCACGTCCACCACCTTCAGCAGGATGAAGGAGCCGATGGCCGAGTAGAGGATGGTGGCGACGATGCCGTAGATCTGCGTCCAGACCTGGCCGACGTTGCCTTCCAGGGCGCCGGCGGTGCCGCCGATGGCCTCCTGGGCGAAGACGCCGGTCAGGATGGCGCCGACGATGCCGCCCACGCCGTGCACGCCGAAGGCGTCCAGCGAGTCGTCATAGCCGAGAGCGCGCTTCAGGCTGGTGGCGCCCCAGAAGCAGATGACGCCGGAGGCCAGGCCGATGACCAGGGCGCCCTTCGGGCCGACGAAGCCGGCCGCCGGGGTGATGGCGACCAGACCGGCGACCGCGCCGGAGATGATGCCCAGGACCGACGGCTTGCCCTTGGCGGCCCACTCGACGAACATCCAGGCCAGCGCGGCGGCGGCGGCGGCGATCTGGGTGACCAGCATGGCCATGCCCGCACGGCCGTCGGCGGCGACCGCCGAGCCGGCGTTGAAGCCGAACCAGCCGACCCACAGCATCGAGGCGCCGATCAGGCTGAGCACCAGGTTGTGCGGAGCGAAGTTCTCGGTCGGGTAGCCCTTGCGCTTGCCCAGCACGATGGCGGCGACCAGGCCGGCCACGCCCGCGTTGATGTGCACCACCGTGCCGCCGGCGTAGTCGAGCACGCCGTCACCGCCCAGATAGCCGCCCGGACCCCACACCCAGTGGGTGATCGGCGCGTAGATCAGCACCGACCAGAAGGCCGTGAAGACCAGCATGGCGGAGAACTTCATGCGGTCGGCGAAGGCGCCGGCGATCAGGGCCGGGGTGATGATGGCGAAGGTCATCTGGAAGACGATGAACAGCGACTCGGGGATGGTGCCCGACAGGCTGTCCAGGGTCAGGCCGGACAGCATGAACTTCTCAAGCGTGCCGAAGAACGGGGTCCCCTCGGTGAAGGCGATGCTGTAGCCGAAGGCGAGCCACAGGATCGAGCACAGGCAGCAGATCGCGAAGCTCTGCATCACCGTGGCCAGGACGTTCATCTTGCGGACCATGCCGCCGTAGAACAGGGCCAGACCGGGGATGGTCATGAACAGGACCAGCGCGGTCGCCGTGAGCATCCACGCGGTGTTGCCACTGCTGAGGGTGGGTTCGGCCGCGGCCGCGGCGGCATCCTGTGCAAGGGCGGCGGCAGGCAGACCGGCCGAGCCCAGAATCGCCGCCATCGTCGGCGCGGCTATAAGGAACAGACGGCTCATCGAGGCTCCTCTTTTCTTCGAAGTGTGCTTCGGCCCGGTCGCCCCGTCCCCGGTTAAAGACGGAAAGCGGCGGGCGGGACCAAGGACGCCCTCTCGCTTGGAAAAGGACGCCCTCACACATACAAGAAGCGTGCCAGCGAAAAAGGGCTGGGAATCGTCGTCCGCCGCCCCGCCGCACCGGCCAGGATCCACCCCGCCCCCCGAGTCGCGGGATGCCGATGCACAAATCCTGTGCAGCCCTACGCCCCGTCCGGAACCGGCGCACCTTCTCGGGATTCGGTTGTTATGCAGGTGGGAAACACCGCGCCGCCGCACCGGATCGGCCGGCATTCCGAGCGTTTGTCTATTTTTTAGGCAGTTTAAGCATCGCTTTCCTGCACATTGCTTGGGCGGTGGGGCTATTCCTCCACCGCCCCCCTCGGCCTATTGGCCCGGGCGGGGGGAATGTGGCACCGTCTCGCTCGCCCGCCCGCTCGCGCCGCCCGGCGGCGCGGCACCGGCCCGCCGACGGGCCACGGGCGGGCCGGCGGCACGACGAATCAAAAGGGGAAACGCCATGCTCGACAAACGGGATCTGCGTCTGGCGCCGCGCCGCGCCGTGGCCCTGGTGCTGGCCGGCGGGCGCGGCAGCCGCCTGAAGCAGCTCACCGACCGGCGCGCCAAGCCGGCGACCTATTTCGGCGGCAAGTTCAGGATCATCGATTTCGCGCTGTCGAACTGCATCAACTCGGGATTCCGCCGCATCGGCGTGCTGACCCAGTACAAGTCGCACAGCCTGCTGCGCCACCTGCAACGCGGCTGGAACTTCTTCCGCGGCGAGATGAACGAGTTCTGCGACCTGCTGCCGGCCCAGCAGCGCATCAGCGAGACCGACTGGTACCAGGGCACGGCCGACGCCGTGTACCAGAACCTGGACATCCTGCGCTCGCACGGGCCGGAGTACATCCTGATCCTGGCCGGCGACCACATCTACAAGATGGACTACGGCGCGCTGCTTCTGGACCACATCGCCAAGAAGGCCGACGTGACGGTGCCCTGCATCGAGGTGCCGCGCGCCCAGGCGACCGGCTTCGGCGTCATGCACGTCAACGAGACCCACCGCGTCATCGACTTCGTGGAGAAGCCGGCCGACCCGCCGGCGATGCCCGGCAAGCCCGACAAGGCGCTGGCCAGCATGGGCATCTACGTCTTCAACGCGGAGTTCCTGTACGACCAGCTGGAACGCGACTTCAACGAGCCGGGGTCGAGCCGCGACTTCGGCAAGGACATCATCCCGCATCTGGTCCGCAGCGGCAGCCGGGTGATGGCCCACGACTACGCCCAGTCGGCGATCCTGAACGGCCCCGAGTCCGAGCCCTACTGGCGCGACGTCGGCACCATCGACGCCTACTGGGAGGCCAACCTGGACCTCTGCCACGTCACGCCCCAGCTCAACATGTACGACCGTGACTGGCCGATCTTCACCTACCAGGAGCAGCTTCCGCCGGCGAAGTTCGTCTTCGACGACGAGGACCGCCGCGGCATGGCGGTGGACAGCCTGGTGTCGGGGGGCTGCATCATCTCCGGCTCGCTGGTGAGGAACTCGCTGCTGTTCAGCTCGGTCCGCGTCAACTCCTTCAGCGAGCTGCACGAGGCCGTGGTCCTGCCGGACTGCGACATCGGCCGCCACTGCCGCCTGCGCAAGGTGGTCATCGACCGCGGCGTGGAGATCCCCAACGGCCTCGTGGTCGGCGAGGATCCGGAGCTGGACGCCCGGCGCTTCCACCGCAGCGAGGGCGGCGTCTGCCTGATCACCCGCGACATGATCGACCGCCTGCCCCCCCCGGACTGATCGGGCAGGGCCGGCACGGCCGGGAGCGTCAATCCGCTCGATCGAACGACAAGGCCGGAGAGCGCCCCCGCCGGCACGACCAAAGACCGAAAGACCAGACCCCGCATGCGCGTCCTGTTCGTTACGCCGGAGTGCTATCCGCTCGTCAAGACCGGCGGGCTGGCCGATGTGTCGGCCGCCCTGCCCGCCGCCCTGAACCGCGCCGGCGCCGACGTGCGCCTCCTGCTCCCCGGCTTTCCGGCGGTGCTGGACGGGCTCTCCGGCCTCCAGGAGGTCGGCGAGCCCCTCACCGACCTGCCCGGCTGCGACCGCGCCCGCCTGCGCATCGGCCGCCTGCCGGACGGGGTGGCCGCCTACGCGCTGGACGCGCCGTCGCTCTACGACCGCCCGGGCAACCCCTATCTGGGACCGGACGGCACGGACTGGCCCGACAACGCCCAGCGCTTCGCCGCGCTGTCCTGGTGCGCGGCCGCCTTCGCGGCCGGCCGCTCCTGCGACCCCTGGTGGCGGCCGGACGTGCTGCACGGGCACGACTGGCAGGCCGGGCTGGTCCCCGCCTATCTGGCCCTGCGGCCGGACCGCTTCGACGGTCCGTTCCGCCCGGCCACCGTCACCACCATCCACAACATCGCCTACCAGGGCCGGTTCGGCTCCTGGATGCTGGGGGACATCGGCCTGCCCTCGGCCGCCTACCGCCTCGACGGGGTCGAGTATTACGGCGGCGTCGGCTACCTGAAGGCCGGCTGCCTCTACGCCGACCGCCTGACCACGGTCAGCCCCACCTACGCCCACGAAATCCAGACCGACGAGCACGGGATGGGGCTCCAGGGCCTGCTGGCCGGGCGCGCCGAGGCGCTGAGCGGCATCCTGAACGGGGTGGACTACGGCGTCTGGGATCCCGCCCGCGACCCGCATCTCGCCGCCCGCTACGACGCCGGGGACCCCGACGGCAAGGCGCTCTGCAAGGCCGACCTCCAGGCCGTCTTCGCGCTGGAGCGCCGCCCCGACGCCCCCCTGGCCGCCGTGGTCAGCCGCCTGACCTGGCACAAGGGCCTCGACCTGGTTCTGGAGGCCGCCGCCCAGTGGGTCGCCTGGGGCGGCCAGCTCGTCGTGCTCGGCACCGGCGATCCCGCCACCGAGGCCGGATTCCGCCACCTCGCGGCCTGGCACCCGCGCTCGGTCGGCGTTCGCATCGGCTACGACGAGCCGCTGGCCCACCGCATCCAGGCGGGCGCCGATCTCCTGCTGGTGCCCTCGCGCTCGGAGCCCTGCGGGCTGACCCAGCTCTACGCGCTGAAATACGGCACCCTGCCGCTGGTCCGCCGCACCGGCGGGCTGGCCGACACCATCGTCGACGCCAACCCGGCGGCGGTGGCCGACGGCAGCGCCACCGGCTTCCAGTTCGTCAACGCCACCGCGCAGGAGCTGGTCTGGTCGCTGCGCCGCGCGCTGACCCTCTACCGCCGGCCCGACCGCTGGCACGCCCTGCGGCAGCGCGCCATGACCCGCGACTTCGGCTGGCACGGCCCCGCCGAAGCCTACAGGGAGCTGTACCGCGAGATCGCCCCCGCGCCGGTGGCCTGAGGCCGCCGCCGGCGCCCACAGCGACGTTGCGCCGATCCCCCGTCCGCCCTATGTTCCGGGCCAAACCAGGGCTCCGGGCACCGATGACTGACCTTTCGCACATCCGCAACTTCTCGATCATCGCGCACATCGACCACGGCAAGTCCACGCTTGCCGACCGGCTGATCCAGCAGTGCGGCGGCCTCGATGCGCGCGAGATGCGCGAGCAGGTGCTCGACAGCATGGACATCGAGCGGGAGCGCGGCATCACCATCAAGGCGCAGACCGTCCGCCTGCTCTACAAGGCCGAGGACGGGCAGCAGTACACGCTGAACCTGATGGACACGCCCGGCCACGTCGACTTCGCCTATGAGGTGTCGCGCAGCCTGGCCGCCTGCGAGGGTTCGATCCTGGTGGTCGACGCCTCCCAGGGCGTCGAGGCGCAGACCCTGGCCAACGTCTACCAGGCCATCGACAACAACCACGAGATCATCCCCGTCCTCAACAAGATCGACCTGCCGGCGGCCGAGCCCGACCGCGTCAAGCAGCAGATCGAGGACGTGATCGGCCTGGACGCCACCGACGCGGTGGAGATCTCCGCCAAGACCGGCCTCAACATCGACGCCGTTCTGGAAGCCGTGGTGCGCCGCCTGCCGCCGCCGCGGGGCGACGCCGACGCCGCGCTGAAGGCCCTGCTCGTCGATTCCTGGTACGACCCCTATCTGGGCGTGGTCATCCTGGTGCGCGTGGTCGACGGCCGGCTGAAGGTCGGCCAGAAGGTCCGCTTCATGTCCACGGGCAGCGCCCACGACGTCGACCGGGTCGGCGTCTTCACCCCGAAGGCGCTGCTGACCGGCGAGCTGGGGCCCGGCGAGATGGGCTTCATCACGGCGGCCATCAAGGACATCACGCTGACCAAGGTCGGCGACACCATCACCGAGGAGCGGCGCCCAGCGGCCGAGCCGCTGGCCGGCTTCAAGCCCTCCGTCCCGGTGGTGTGGTGCGGCCTGTTCCCGGTCGACGCCAACGACTTCGAGCGGCTGCGCGACTCGCTCGGCAAGCTCAAGCTGAACGACTCGAGCTTCCACTACGAGGCCGAGACCTCGGCCGCCCTGGGCTTCGGCTTCCGCTGCGGCTTCCTCGGCCTGCTCCATCTGGAGATCATCCAGGAGCGGCTGGAGCGCGAGTTCAACCTGGACCTGATCACCACCGCGCCCTCGGTGGTCTACAAGCTGCACATGACCGACGGCTCGGTCATGGACCTGCACAACCCGGCCGACATGCCCGACGTGGTCAAGATCGACCGCATCGACGAGCCGTGGATCAAGGCCACCATCATGCTGCCCGACGAGTATCTGGGCGGCATCCTCCAGCTCTGCACCGAACGGCGCGGCCAGCAGATCGAGCTGACCTACGCCGGCGCCCGCGCCATGCTGGTCTACCGCCTGCCGCTCAACGAGGTGGTCTTCGACTTCTACGACCGGCTGAAGTCGATCAGCCGCGGCTACGCCAGCTTCGACTACCAGATGGACGGCTACGAGGAGGGCGACCTCGTCAAGATGGCCATCCTGGTCAACGCCGAGCCGGTCGACGCCCTGTCCATGATCGTCCACCGCTCCCAGGCGGAACGGCGCGGCCGCATGCTGTGCGAGCGGCTGAAGGAGCTGATCCCGCGCCAGCTCTTCAAGATCGCCGTGCAGGCCGCCATCGGCGGCCGGGTCATCGCCCGCGAGACCATCAGCGCCATGCGCAAGGACGTGCTGGCCAAGTGCTACGGCGGCGACATCAGCCGCAAGCGCAAGCTGCTGGACAAGCAGAAGGAAGGCAAGAAGCGCATGCGCCAGTTCGGCCAGGTGGAAATCCCGCAGAGCGCCTTCATCGCCGCCCTCAAGATGGGCGACGAGTGATACCGACGGCGCGGTGCGCGGCACGGTGCCAAAGGGTCATGCGGCGGGGCCGGTCATGGAAGCGTTGATGCGCCGCCCGCATGACGGGGCCGCCGGGTCCGGCCGTCACGCCAGCCACAGCAGCAGGACCAGGGCCACGGCCGGCAGCGCCGGCCGGTAGGCCAGCCGCCACCGCCGCGGCGCCTCCGGCCGCGGCCGGCCCTCCTG